>JBBRUE010000018.1:0-20201 GCA_038248085.1 Myxococcales bacterium
GCGGTGCCGCCGGTAATGGACGCCGACAAAGCTCCGCGCAGAGGTTCTTTGCCCACCTGCGCGCACAGGGCGCACGCATCCTTGCACTCCGGTGTCGCGTCGAGGTTCTCTCGCTTCGTGCCGTTCCTGTTCCTCGCCGTCGTGGCCTTCGTGGTGTGGCTCGTCATCGAGCGGAGCAACGAGCTGTTCTGCCTGTCGTGGCGAAACGGCGAGCTGCGCCTGGTGCGGGGCCGCATTCCCGCCGCCCTCAAGCGCGACCTCGCCGACGCGCTGGCGCACATGAAGGTGGTGCGGTCGACGGTGCGCGCGAAGAAGGAGGAGCGGGGCGCTCGACTGACCGCCAGCGGCCTCGACGACTTCGCCGAGCAGCGCCTGCGCAACATCCTGCAGATCTACCCGGTCGCGCAGCTCCGGGCGGCTGCGTCCCCGGAACGGAATCGGCTGCTGCGGTGGCTCGGGGTCGGCGCGCTGTTGTGGATCTTCGGCCGTCGCGACGACTGACCGAGACGTTCGACGCCAGGTGCCGTGACGCTCAGCTCCGCGCGCGCAGGAACGCTTCGAGGCGATCGAACGCGGCGGTGAGCACCGGCTCTGGCGGCAGGAACACCACGCGGAAGTGCTGGGTGCCCGGGCGCTGGCCGAAGCCTTCCCCGTGCACGAAGAGCACGCCCGTTTCCCGCACCAGCTCGAGCACGAAGGCCTCGTCGCCGCCCGCCCAGGACCGCTCGAGCGAGGGCAGGGCGTAGAACGCACCCTGCGGCTCGACCACCGACACGCCGGGCATCGCGCGCAGCCGGGACACCGTGAGATCGCGCCGCGAACGCAGTCTGGTCATCGCTTCGCGCACGTGGTCCTGCGGTCCTTCGAGCGCCGGCTTCACCGCGTATTGAAACGGGCCCGGTCCACACAGCCGGGCGTCGGCCAGGCGCTGCACCGCCGCAGAGACCTCGGAGAGCAGCTTCGGGGTGTGGAACGCCAGCCACCCCACGCGCCACCCCGGCACGAGGTACGCCTTCGAGAGCCCGTTGAAGGTGATCAGCGGCACGTCGTCGGCGAGCGTGGCCGTGGGCAGGTGCGTGCCCCCGAAGAGGAGCCGGTCGTAGATCTCGTCGGACAGCACCACCAGCTGGTGACGGCGCGCGACGTCGAGCACGCGCTCGAGCTGTGCGCGGGTGGCGACGCTGCCGGTGGGGTTGTTGGGGTTGCACAGCACCAGCGCCTTCGTGCGCGGAGTCACCAGCTTCTCGAGCGCCTCGGCGTCGATGGCCCAGCCCTGTGACTCGTCGAGGTAGTACGGCAACACGCGCGCCTGCAGCCGCGCCGCGATGGCGTTGTAGAGCGGGTACCCGGGGCTCGGGAGCAGCACCTCGTCACCCGGCTCCAGCAGCGCGGTGAGCACGAGGTCGAGGGCCTCGCTGACGCCCCCGGTGATGAACACGTCCTCGGGGCGCACCGCGGGACGCATCGACGCGGCCACCGCCTCACGGGCCTCGCGCAGCCCGGCGGAAGGCACGTAGTGGTTGTGGCCGTCGTGCAGCGCCTTCGTCACCGCCTCGACGAGGTGGGGCGGGGTGGCGAAGTCGAAGCGCAGCGGGTCGCCGATGTTGCAGGGGAGGATCTTCAGGCCCTGCGCCTCGAGGCGCGCAGCCTCGGCGGCGATGTTGCGGATGGCGTACTTCACGTTCGCGATGTGGCGGGCCGCCTGAATCATGGGCGCATCGTGGCAGATGTCGCCTTCGCCCCCGACAGCGGCGCGCGGGCCCCTGCGTCGCCGGGCGTTGCTTCCGAGTAGTGAGGCTGCTTGGCGGCGCCTGGCTAGAAGGTCGCGACCAGCACCTGCGGCTCGACCACCGGGAGCAGCCACACGTCGGGCGGGCGCGGGGGCGGCAGCGGCGCACCCCCTTCGTCCACTTCCGGCGGGGAGATCGCGTCACCCCGCTTGATGGCGCCGATGCGCGCGTCGATGGCTCGGACCCGAAGGTCGATGGGACGCCGCGCCTTCCCCGCGTTGGCGATCAGGAGGGGGCCGATGATCAACAGCGGCACCGCGGCCCCCATGATGATCGCGCCGACGATGATGCTCGCCACGAGGAAGACCGCGAAGCCGACGAGGAACACCCCTCCGCCGGAGATGGTCAGCGCCAGCCCCAGCCCGAGGCCCGGTCGCGCTTCGATGAGCCGCGCGCGTTCCGCCACCAGCTCGGTGAGGGCCATCGACTCGACGGGGGCGGTGGAGAAGTCCGTCGCGCCCAGCAAGAGCCCGGGGGCTGGCGCCTTCTCGCTCAAGAAACCGCTACTCGACAGCATCACGACCGCGCTCAGCACCAAGGACGTCATGTGAACTCTCCTGATACATTCTGGACCCATGCCCAACCCCACCGCCACCTTCGAGACCACGCTCGGCAACTTCACCGCGGAGCTCTTCCTGGAACAGATGCCGCTGACCGCCGGCAACTTCATCGCCCTGGCGAAGAGCGGCTTCTACGACGGCCTGCACTTCCACCGCGTCATCAAGAACTTCATGGTGCAGTTCGGCTGCCCGCACTCGAAGGACCCGATGAGCTCGCTGGCCGGCACCGGCGACTCGCCGCTCGGTAACATCAAGGACGAGCTGACCGCGCGGATCTCCAACGAGCCGCTGACGCTGTCGATGGCGAACACCGGCCGGCCCAACTCGGGTGGCAGCCAGTTCTTCATCAACACCGTGCACAACGACTTCCTCGACTGGTTCACGCCGGGCGCCTCGAAGCACCCGGTGTTCGGGAAGGTGACCTCCGGCGCCGACGTGGTGAAGAAGATCGAGACCACGCCGACCGACGACGGTGACCGGCCGCGCACGCCGGTGAAGGTCATCAAGGTCACCGTCACCGACGCCTGAGCGGCTGACGCTCACGGCTGGAGGAACGCCGCGGCACAGGCCCGCAGCGTGTTGTCGTGGATCTCGAGGACCTTCGGGATGCTGCCGTCAGGTTCCTTCTACGGTCTCGCGCGGCAGAGCTCCACCGTAGCTTCTTCCACGAGGCGACGACCTGCAGCGGCTCGTCCGCGCACGCTGGAGCTGCGGCCGCAGGTGAAGGTGCTCCGTCACGCGCTCGAACGAACCCTGGCTCCCTCGCTCCGATAGGTGCTGCGTCGCGCGCCGCCCCGCAAACAGCGACGCGCTCGAGGCGCCCCCTTTTAGGCACCTCGAGCGCGTTGTCCCCCCGGACTGCTTGAGGCGGCTTACTTCGACTGCACGACCAGGCTGAACACCGAGGCGATGGCGCGGTCGGCGTTCGAGCGGCTGACGTAGAGCTCGCTGCGGCCGATGACCGCGCCGTTGACGGCCTTGAGCACGAAGTAGAACTGGCCGTCCGCCGCTGCGCGCACTTCGTAGCGGGCGAGGTTGGCGCCGTTCGACTTCACCGAGGTCACGCCGTTCGTCGCGCTCGCCTTGGTGGTGTACCCCTGCGACTGGAGGACGATCTGGCCGTTGTTGGCCTTCAGGTGGAAGTAGTACTTGTTGTCGAGGCCCTTGAAGGTCTCGAAGCGGGTGTCACCCTGCGCCGCGACGCCCGACGAGATGATGTTCGCCACGACCCGCGCCACCGTCGTCGCGCCGCGCTCGGCGTTCGCCGTCGTCACGTACATCTCGCTCATGCCGATGATGGCCCCGTTCGCCGCGCTGAGGACGAAGTAGTGGCTGCCGTCGCTGGCCTCACGCTGCAGGAAGCGCATCGCGTTCAGGCCGTTGACCTTCACCGAGTCGATGCCGCCCTGCGCGCCCGCCGCCGAGGCGTAGCCCTGGCTGGCGAGGACCTTCTCGCCGTTCCCGGCGAGGAGGTGGAAGTAGTGCTGGCCGTCCTTGCCGACGAAGGTCTCGAAGCGGCCGGTCGTCGCGGCGAGCTCCGACTGCGCGTCCATCGAGCCGTCGTTCTCGCCGTCGATGATCGCATCGGCCGGGCCACAAGCGGTGAAGGTCAGAGCCAGCATCAGGAGCGAGGTGCGGAGTGAGTTCATGGTCGAGTTCTTTCGAGTACTGCGAGGTTGAAGACTCTGTTTGCACCCTGCGTGCCTGCTGGACCGATCTCCCAAGTGCCTGGAGTCGCGCTCTGCGCACTCGCGTGATGTTGCTTCAGTGCAACAAGTGGTGAGATACATGAAACAAATGATGCATCGATGCATGCTGTTGGTCGTTCTCGGGTTGTCGTCGTGCGCGACCGGTGAGCGCGTGGCTCCCACGGCGATGCACCCATCGGCGGTCGAGGTGTTCGTGCTCAGTCCGACGCCGATCCTCCCGGGGCCTCTGAGCGGACAGCGGGTACCGGGCGGCCCCTGGGCCGGTCAGCCGGTGCAGGGGTTCTCGGGGCTCGCGCTCGACGCCGATGGCGGGCTGCTGACGTTGACGGACAACGGGTTCGGAACGCTCGCCAACTCCGACGACTTTCTCCCTGGCGTGTACCGGCTCGAGGCCCGCGATGGTGCACTGCACCCGACGCTGCTGTTTCACCTCTCGAACGAACAGGGCGGGCTCACCGGGGCTGACGTCGACCCCGAGTCGCTGGTGCGCGCACCGGATGGCACGTTCTGGCTTGGCGAGGAGTTCGGTCCGTCGCTGCTCCACGTCACCGCTGACGGCCGGGTCGTCGGCCAGTTCCGCGTTCCCGAGGGAGACGGCGGCGTCTTGCGATCTCCCGACGCGCCTGAGCTGACGGAGGTCCTGCACACCATGGACCGGCTCCGCCGCGAAACGGGGACCCACGTCGTCTCGCCGGCCGAGGCGCTGCTGACGTCGAAGGAGACCGTCGAGCAACTCCACCGCGCGGGCTTTCGCGTCGTGCCCTGGACCGTCAACGACCCCGCGCGGATGCAGGCGCTCGTCGCGTACGGCGTCGACGGGTTGATCACCGACCGGCCGGACCTCGCGTTGGCGCTCGACGCGGGCGTCGAGGTGCAGGGGCACCGGGGCGCGCGGGGGCTCCGGCCCGAGACGACGTTGCCGGCGTTCGAGGCCGCGCTCGAGCTGGGAACTCCCACCCTGGAGTTCGACCTCGGGCTGATCGCCGACGGCGGCGCGCTCGTCTGGCACGACGCCCGGCTCGAGGCGCCGAAGTGCACCGGCCCGAAAGACGGAGGCATCGAGCTGGCGACCTCCACCCTCGCGGAGTTGAAGCGGTGGCGCTGCGACGGGCTCCTCGGCGCCCGGTTCCCCCAGCAGCGCCGGGAGGTCGGCCCGGTCACCGCGACCTTCGTCACCTCGGGTCAGACGCCGCACGCCTTCGCGCCGGTGACGCTCCGCGAGCTGCTCGACTTCCTCGAGCTGTGGGGACGCCGGCACCCCAACGCCCCGCCGCCGCGGCTCAACATCGAGACGAAGGGGCATCACCCGGGTGACGTCCTCCCGCTCCGGGCGCACGTGCTCGAGACGCTCCGCGGCACGCCGTGGGAGGCGCGGGCGACGCTGCAGTCCTTCGACTTCGCGAGCCTGGCGACCGGGCCGTTGCCGACCATCGCGCTGATCGACGGCAAGCCCAGCAGCCTCGTCGCCAACCTGGGTCGCAGCAGCGGCTTCGAGAACCTCGCGCTCTCGGCAGACGGCACGACCCTCTACGCGATGTTGGAGAAACCGCTCGATGCGTCACGCGAGCTGCGGGCCTACGCGTTCGACCTCGCGACGAAGGCGTTCACCGGGGTCGCGTTTCGGTTCCCGCTCCACGAGCGCGCGGTGGCGGTGGGCGACATCACGATGGTGACGCGCACCAGCGGCCTCGCCCTCGAGCGTGATGATGCCGACGGGAAGCCCGATGCGTACAAGCGGCTCATCGGGTTCGAACTGCCGACGGTGCCGGGTGGGGTGGTGACGCGGCACGAGGTCGCCGACCTGATGTGGTTGACCACCCGCGACGGAGGGGCTTTCAGCTTTCCCTTCTGGACCACCGAGGGCGTGACGGTGCTGCGCGATGGGCGCGTCGCGATCGTCGCGGACAACAACTTCCCCTTCGGGCGGGCGCGGCACCCGGACAGCGGCGTTCCCGACGAGACCGAGCTGATCTTCCTCACGCCATGATCGATCCCCACCTCGACACCGACCTGCAGCTCCACTCGGCCGACATGGAGTCGGTCGCGCGCCGCCTCGTCGAGCTCGCCTGCGCCCGCACCGAGACGCGCAACGGCGCCGTCTTTCTCTGGGACCCGAAGGCCAAGGGCCTCACCGTCGATTTTCACATGGTCGACGGCGTCATCGTCACGCTCCCCGGCACGGGCTCGGTGCTCAAGCCGCGGCGCGACGGGCGCTCGAACGGCATCGCCGTCACCTGCTTCGAGAACGGCAACCCGTACCTCTGCAACGACACCGCGAACGACCCCAACTACGCGCGCTACTTCCTCGACGTCGAGGCCGTGCTCGCGGTGCCCATTCCGTACCAGGGCAGGCCGATCGGCGTGCTCACCGTCGCCAGCCAGAAGAAGGAGGCCTTCGACTATTCCCACGTGCAGCAACTCGAGGAGGTCGCGGCGGCTTCGGCGAAGTACCTGCGGCGCGCGTCGCTGGCGCGGCAGACCAGGGCCGATGGCCGGCCGTTCGTCATCAAGGGGCTCTCGCCGGCGTGGCACGAGGTTGAACGGAAGATCGAACAGGTCGCCTCGGCCGACGTGCCCGTGCTCGTCACGGGAGAGAGCGGCACCGGCAAGGACCTCGTCTCTCGCGCGATTCACTTCAACAGCAAGCGCGCGGGGAAGCCGTTCGTCACCGTGAACTGCGCGGCGATCCCCGAGGCGATGCTCGAGAGCGTGTTGTTCGGGCACGTGAAGGGCGCGTTCACCGGCGCCTCGTTCGACAAGATCGGCGAGTTCCAGAAGGCCGATGGCGGGACGTTGTTCCTCGACGAGCTCGGGGAACTGCCGCTGATGCTGCAGGCGAAGGTGCTGCGCGCGATCGAGCAGGGCGAGGTGTCACCGCTCGGCAGCAACGCCGCTCCGGGGCGCGTCGACGTGCGGTTCATCTGCGCCACCAACCGCAACCTCCTGGAGATGGTGAAGGACGGGAAGTTCCGCGACGACCTCTTCTTCCGCGTAGGGGTCATCACCGTCGAGCTGCCGGCGCTGCGCACGTACAAGGACAACCTGCCGATCCTCGCGCAGGTGTTCCTGCAGCAGGCGGCGCAGAAGCACGGACGCAAGGTGTCGGTGCTCAGCCGCGAAGCGATGGCGGTGATGCAGGCGTGGGACTTCCCCGGCAACGTGCGCGAGCTGAAGAACACCCTCGAGCACGCGGTGGTGATGGCGCGCACCGACACCGTGCAGGTCGATGACTTGCCGAAGGTGATGCGGGGGACGGGTGCAGGGGCGGTCGCGGCGAAGGTGGTGAGCGCTCCGAAGACGCTCGCGGAGCTGCGCGAAGCGTGGCTCGCGCCCGAGGAGAAGCGGTACCTCACCGAGCTGCTCGACGCGCACGACGGGAAGGTCGACGCGGCCGCCAAGGTGGCGGGGATCAATCGGGTGACGATGTACCGGTTGATGCAGAAGCACGGGCTGCGCGTTCAGCGCCGGGTGCGGAAGTGAACTGCAGGACAGCGAACTGGCTGCGGCCCTGAACTACGCCTTTCGTTTTTCGAGCAGCCGCGCCTCGAGCTTCGCGACGCGCTGGGCGATCGGCAGGTGGGCCGGGAACTCGTGCGGCATCCACGCCGTGCCATCGAAGCGCCAGGGCAGCGCGGTGAGGAGCTCCCGCCAGCCCAGCGTGCTCTTCTCGACGAGCGCCTCGGCCTCGGTGACCGCCCGCTCGAGCGCCCGCGCGTCGTTCGCTGGCGCGACCAGGAAGCTGTCGTAGACCGGGGTGAAGGCGATGACGTCGGTGGGGCGCGCCTCGTCGTGGAGCCAGTCGATCTCTTCCCAGTCGAGCAACAGCCGCGACGCAGCGAAGCCGTCAGTCCAGTCGGCGATCCACGCGCCGTCCTTGAGGGGCATGGGCCCCCCGCTCGCGGCCTCGAGGTTCGCCAGGGCGATGTCCTTGAGTTCCTCGGCCAGGCTCCCGGCTGCGTCGAGCATGTTGAGGGGCTGCATCGAAGCGCCCTGGTCGTAGACGAGCTCGAGCTCGAGGCCGCGCGCGAGCGGCCAGCGCAGCGGCTCCTGGATCAGCAGCTTCCCCTCGGGCGCCCCGGTCTCAGCGAAGGCCTCGCGGTACCTCGCGTGCTGCCGCTCGCTGTGGCCAGGCGGGCGCAAGACGGGCATCAACGCGGCGCGAGGACCCGATTCGTCGACGGTGGTGGTGGTCTGCGGCTTCTTCTCGGCCGCCTGCTGCACCTGGTTCGCGACCAGCGCCGCGTGCCACGCGCGATTGAAGGGCTGCTCGGCGAGGCCGCGCCGGCACCAGGTGCCGATGAGTGACGGGTCCTTCAGCTCGAGGGCGGTGCTGACTCCGAACTCGAGGAGCTGGGCCGGGAGTTCCGGCAAGCTCGCCGCGAGGCCCTCGAGCCGAACCAGCGCCTCCCGGTGCTTGCCCTCGTTGGCGAGCGCGGCGATCGCCATCGAGTCGACCAGCGCCTTCGCCAACAGTGCACCGTCGAGGTCGTCGTCGCGGCGCGCGATGAGCAGCGCGCTCCACGCTCGAACCGCGGGCTCCAGCGCGGCGACCAGTTCCTGCTCGTGCTCGTGCTCGTGAAAGACGATGCGCCGCCCGTCGCCCAGCCACACCTCGATGGGCTCGTCGTCGATCGCGGGGAGCACGACGGCCCCGAACTTCTTCATCTCGGCGAGGGTCTGCGTCAGTGGGAGTTCGATGGGCTCACCCTCCTCGGCCTCGTCGATCTTCTCGAGTACGTCGAGCACCGCGCTCGGTGGAAACCGCCGGCCGTCGAGCACCGGGAAGGCCACGTGGCCCTCGCGCTGAACCCGGGAGACGAACGCGGCGCAGCGCTGAGCACGCAGAGAGATGGCTCGCACGTCCTCGAAGCTCTTCTCGGCGAGCAGGAGCCACGCCCGCGAGCCATAGAAGTTCGGTGTCACCACGGTCGTGTGTTCGCGCCACTGGACCGCGATCGTCACCCCGACTCGCGAGAGGCGCGCCGGCGGGAAGGTCGTTTGTGCCGTCGCGTCACGGAAGTCGCGGAGCACGCCGCCGACGAAGGCTTCGACGAACCGTTTCCTGAGCGCGTCGGGCATCGACACCGGTAGATCCTGGCACCAGGCGTCGTCCTCCCACGTGAGCGGATCGAGCGAGAACCAGTGCTCGCCGTCATAGCGAGCCAGCGCTTCGTCGAGGAGCGCGGCCAGCGCTGCTGCATTTCCCCCGTCGGCGGCGAGCAGCGTGTGCTGGTCGGGGATCATCACCAGCATCCGGCTCCGCGGAAAGGGGAGGTGGGTGAACGCGTCGATGCGCAGCAGGCGCGCGGCGGCGCGGAGATCATTCGCCTCGGAGAGAAAGAACCCGCCGGGCTGGGCCTTCCACGTGAAGGGAAGGGCGGCGAGCTCGGCGTCGGCCTTGTCGAGGAACTGCACGAAGACCTCGCTGGTCGGCTCGGAGTCCTCGACGAGCGCGGTCGTCACCGGAATGAGGGCGCCCCCGTCCCGCTCGAGCACCGAGAGGACGTCGAAGCCCGTGTGCTCCAGCAGCGCCTCGTGGGCCGGCCGGGTGACGGCCACGCCCTTCACGTGCGCGTCGAGCGACAACACGATCGGGCTGCGATGCACGAAGTAGCGCGTGTCGTCGGGGGTGAGGTTCTTCGGGTCGGCCTCGGGTTTCGCTGGCGCGTCGGGCGCTTCTGACTCCTCGCGTTCCGGGCTCGACCGCGCGCGCAGCCCGACGAAGACCATGACCCCGGCGATGACCAGCAACACCACGATGATTCCCATGAGGGCCGCACTCTCTCCCGCACCGTGCTGCCGGGCCAGCGGCCATTCGGGTCAGCTGGGAACGACCGCCGGTTCCGCCAGCGCGAGCACGTCGTTCAGCGTGCCCATGAAGGCGTCGACCTGGATGGGCTTGGTCAGGTACCGGAAGAACCCTGCCTGCAGCCCCCGCTCGATGTCGTGGGGCATGGCGTTGGCGCTGAGCGCGATGATGGGAATGTGCGCCGTGGTCGGGTCTGTGCGCAGCAGGCGCAGCGCCTCGAGGCCGCTGATGTCAGGCAGGTTGATGTCCATCAGGATCAGGTCGGGCCGCTCTTCGCGAGCGATCGCGACGCCGCGCGTGCCCGTCACTGCCGAGAGGAGCTGCAGGCCAGGTCGCCGCGCGACGAGCTGCTCGACCAGCCGCAGGTTGGCCGGGTTGTCCTCCACGTAGAGCAGGGTCCGTCGGTGCGCGCTGGCGTGGACGACCGCATGCGCCACGGCCTTCACCGGCGCGTCGGTCCCGGCGGCGAACTGCGGTTCGGCCGCGATCATCAGGTCGATCCAGAACACGCTGCCCACGCCGACGGTGCTCTCCACGCCGATGACGCCGCCCATCAGCTCGGTCAATTGTTTCGCCACCACGAGGCCGATGCCCGTGCCTTCCTCGCCCTGGGCCTCCTGCCCGAGCCGGTTGAAGGGCTGGAAGAGCTGCGCCAGCTTCTCTGGCGACAGGCCCTCGCCGGTGTCGCGGATGCTGATCCGCACCCGGCCCGTCGCGCTCGGGGCGCAGATGATCTCGACCGTCCCTTGCGCGCGGTTGTACTTGACCGCGTTGGCCAGGAGGTTGAGCAGCACCTGCTTGAGCCGGGTGCGGTCGACGAAGAGAAACGAGGGCGCCTCGAAGCGGGGAAAGATCGTCTGAACGGTCCGCTTCTGGGCCTGGCCCTCGATCATGCTCCGGCACTCGTCCAGGACCTCGGCGAGCGATACCGATTCGGGCGAGAGCGAGAGCTTTCCCGACTCGATCTTCGCCAGGTCGAGGATCTCGGTGACCAGCTGCAGCAGATGCCAGCCCGCCTTGAGAATGTGGTGGATGCTCTCCAGCTGCGCGGGGGAGGGCGGCGGAACGTCGGTCTCCATCAACTGGCCGAACCCGAGGATCGCGTTGAGCGGTGAGCGGAGCTCGTGGCTCATGCTCGACAGGAACTCGGACTTCGCGAGGTTGGCCTTCTCCGCGACCACCCGGGCGTTCTGGAGTTCGACGTTCTGTTCCCGCAGTTCCTCGTCGAGCTTGACCCGCTCGGCTTCGATCTTCCTTCGCTCGGTGTTGTCGGTGCCGATCAACAGGTAGCCGATGACGGCGTCTTCGTGGTCGCGCAGGGCGGTGACCGAGACGACCGCTGGGAGCCGGGTGCCGTCCTTGCGGACGTAGGTCAGCTCGTAGATGTCCTCGAGACCGCGCGCGGCCTTGAAGGACAGCGCCTCGAACCCCGGCGCAATCGGCACGGAGAGTTCGCGACTCAAGGCCGAGGCGCGCGCGAGCAGCTCTTGCGGATCGGAGATCTCCGCAGGGGTCGTCTTGTTCACCACCTCGGCGGCCTGGTAGCCCAGCATGCGCTCGGCCCCGACGTTGAAGATCTGGATGACGCCCTTCGCGTCGGTCGCGATGCTCGAGAAGTTGGCGCTGTTGAAGATCGCCCGCTGCAGCGCTCCTTCGTGCAGCAGCGCTTCCCGCCGCCGGCTCTGGGTGGCGAAGCCGAGGTAGCCGAGGACGACCAGGCTGGCGAGCACGCCCGCGAGCAGGAGCACGAGCGTGGTCCGGTAGCGAGGCTGCTCGCTCGCGCGCCGCTGCCCCAGCAGCCGGAGCTCCTCCTGCTTGATCCCCACGGCCACCTCGTAGACCAGCGCCGCGGCCTGCTGGCCGCTCCCCGAGACCACCCGGGCGATGGCGGCGTTCACGCCCGCGTCTTCGCGCAGCCGAACGCTCTCCTGCATGATCGAGATGCGTTCGGTGACCAACTGCTGGAGCTGGCTGATCCGACGCTGCTGATCCGCGTTGTCGATCGTGAGGTCCTTCAGGTCGTCGGACCGCGTGCGGGCCCTCGAGAGCGCGACGTCGCGTTTGGTGCCGAACGACTCGACGCCGGTCAACAAGTAGCCGCGCTGGGAGAGCTCGGCGCGGTTCAGCTCTTCGGTGACGTCGTCGATCGCCTCGACGACCTGCAGCGTGTGGGTGATCCAGGTCGCCGAGGCTCTCGACTCGACGGTCGCGTCGTAGAGCACCCAACCGAGGAGCGCGGTGACGAGGGCGGCCGCTCCGAAGGCGAGGGCCGGGAGGTGTTTGAACTCGAGGCGATTGGCGCCCGCCTTCGAAATTGGGGTCATCGCAGGCCCCACCGTGTCACAGATCGCCCGCGGCCCGTCAGTCCAGGAAGTCGGAGACGCTCTTCGCCAGCGCGTCTGCCTGCGCCACCTCAGTCGATGGTCTGCCCCTTTGGGGAACTACCCCATGGCCACCTCAGTCGTATTGACCAGGCTCCGGCTCCATTGTGACCGAATCGGCTGCTCCAGCCACGAAGAGAGGGTCTGCTGGAGCTTTCCCCGGGCGCGGAAGTGCCTGGTCTTCACCGTCTGTACGGGGACGCCGATCGCCGTTGCCGTCTCCGACACCGAGAACCCGTGGACCGAGCGGAGCATGAACACCTCGCGGTAGTCGTCGCTCAGCGCCTGCACCGCCCGCTCGAGCGCAGCCCGGAGCTCCGAACGGCCGGCCTCCCGTTCAGGGCACGCCAGCAGCGAGTGGGGCTCGGGCAGGTCATCTTCCGACGACTCGACGAAGGGGGATTGACGCGCTCGGCGCAGCCGCTCACAGGCGGCGTGGAAGGCGATCCGCCGCAGCCAGACGCAGAACGCGCCGCCGCCCGAGAGCTCGTGGAGGTGGACGAAGGCGCTGACGGAGGTGTCCTGCATCACGTCGTCGACCGTCGATGTATCGCGGATCATCCGGTCGACGACGCGGCGGGCGGTCTTCTGGTGCCGCCCCATCAGGACGGCGAAGAGGCGGTCATCACCCAGCTGGACGCGCTTCACGAGCTCGTCGTCGGAGAGCTCCGTCGGTGCTGTCTCGAGTTCTCGCATGCCAGGCGTTGGTGCATCGCGCGAGCCAGCTCCGGGTCGTTCATTTTGGCGTCGCGCGAGAGGGCCGATTACCCTCCCCGGGCGTGGACCTCCGCCGTCTCAAGGAGCAGGCCTCACGGCTCAGCGCCGAAGGGCGATTCGAGCGCGCCGAGGTGCTGTACCGGCAGATGCTCACCGTCGCCCCGCGGGACCCGAGCCTGTGGTTGCGCCACGCGGAGCTGCTCAAGCGGCTGGCGCGCACCGAGTCGTCGGTCTCGAGCTACCGCATGGCGGCCCGGCTGCTGATGGACGCGGGGCACGCGGCGCGCGCCATCGCCTGTCTGAAGATGGCCCTCGAGCTGTTGCCCGACGACATCGACCTCGTCACCGACATCATCCGCTTCGAGCTGCGGCAGCTGAAGACCCAGCGGGCCTCGCACCTCCCGCCGCCGCCGCTGGTCGATCACCTGCAAGCCATGCGCGCCGAGCACGAGCAGGTGCACGAGACGACGCCTCAGCTGCTGGCCCTGCCGATGTTCGTCTCGAGCGAGTCGCGCCTCACCGCGCTGGTCCCCGCGCTCGTCGACCCGCTTCCGCCGCCCCCCGCGAGCGCGCCCCGCATTCCCGTCGAGGTCGAGTCGCCGCTGCAGCGCTGGCCCCAGGTGCGGCGCCTCTCGGAGACGGAGGTCGCCCTCAAGGCGTCGCCGTTCGCGAAGTGGGTGGTGGTGACGTCGTTCTCTGCCATCGAGGTGCGCTTCTTCGACGACTTCCCGGTCGATGAAGACGCCCCCTGGCTCGAGTAGCCGCTCGCCGACGGGCGTATGGTGAGCCGTGAGAGGCCGCTCATGGCCCATCGTCCGATGGCGCAGCTCCTCACCCTCCGGCCGCCCGACGCCTCCCTCGATGACGGGGTGCTGGTCGAGCGCGCGCTGGGGGGCGCCGACTGGGCAAAACGTGAGCTCTTTCAACGGCATGCACCGAAGCTGCTCGGGCTCCTGACGCGGCTCCTCGCCTCGACCGCCGACGCCGAAGACGCCACCCAGGACGCGTTCCTCGAGGCCTTCCGCGACCTCCTCGGGCTGCGCGAGCGCCGCGACTTCGGCCGCTGGGTGACCCGCATCGCGGTGCACCAGGCCCACCGCCGCTTCCGCCGCCGCAAGTGGCTCAAGCTGCTGGGCGCCGCGCCGGAGCTCGACGCGACCTTCGATGCGCTGGCCGACGAGCGGGTGAACCCCGAGCGGCGCGCGGAGCTGATGCTCATCGACAAGGCGCTCTCGAAGCGGCCCGCCGTCGAGCGCACCGCGTGGGCGTTGCGGCACGTCGAGGGCTTCGAGCTGACCGAGGTCGCCGACGCGCTCGGCGTCTCGCTGGCGACGGTGAAGCGCAAGTTGTCGGCGGTGGAGGCTCACCTCTCCGCCTTCACGGGAGTGACGTCATGAGTCGAGGGCCCTTGAAGGACGAGCTGTCGCGCAGCGAGCCGGACGCCGCGGCCCTCGAGCGGGTGTGGAGCGGGGTGCGCGCGAAGGAGCCGCGCAGCGTGATGCCGATTCGGCTCGTCGGCGTCGCGGCGATGCTGGTCATCGCGGTGGCGGCCGTCGCGCTGCTGCGGGTGGGGGACCGGCCTCAGCCGATTTCCGTCGCGGCTCCGGCCCCGGTCGAAGTGCAGCTCGCGGCGGGCTCGACCGTGCGGCTCGACGCGGACGCGCGCTTCGAGCCGTCGGTGCGCGACGCGAAGGTGCTGTCGCTCCATGCCGGCCGGGCGCAGTTCGCGCTGCAGCAGGGGCCGTGGGTGGTGACGTCGCGGCACCTGCGGCTCGAGGTCGCTGCCGCCACGTTCGCCCTGGAGGTCGGTGGCGCGACAGACTCGGTCACCGTGCAGCGGGGCGAGGTGCGCGTGTCGGTGCCCGGGCTCGAAGACCTCGTGCTCGGGGAGGGGCAGTCGTTCACCACCGGCCCGAGGCAGCTGACGTGGGACGCGCTCGCGCGCGAAGGCGACCTCGTCGGTGCGTGGCGGGCGCTCGAGGCCGAGGGGGTCCGCGCAGAAGCGTCGGGTGCGTCGCCGGAGCTGACGATGCTGCTCTCTGACGTGGCCGCGGCTGGCCGTGACGAGGCCCTGAGCCGGGAGCTGTTGTCGACGGTGATGAACGCGGCCGATGGCGGCGCCGAGCGTGGGCTGGCGGCGTACACCCTGGGCAAGCGGTTGCAGGACGACGGCCGGGCCGGCGAGGCGGCGGAGTCGTTCGAGCAGAGCCTCTCGCTGGGGTTGCCCGTGGAGCTGCGGGAAGACGCGAAGCACCGGGCGGTGCAGACGCGGCTTCAGGCTGGCGCGCCGGAGCGGTAGGGCGGCAGTCGAGATGATGTTCGCGGTGGTGGTGCTGGTGGTGGCGGGCGTGGGGCCTGAGCTCCAGCTCGAGGCCTGCCCCGACGCGTGGCTCGACGTGCGGCAGGTGCGGGCGCAGTTGTCGTTGCTCCGCGAGTTGCCGGACGGGGTGGTGCGGGTGCGATGCGCGGGCGGGGCGCGCGTCGAGCTCACCCACGGCGCGACGCGGCGCACGTTGACGTTGACCGGTGCCACGGCGGCGCAGCGGGAACGCACGCTCTCCCTGTTCATCGCCACCTGGCTCGAGATCCAAATTCCCTCGCCCCCCGAGGGGGGAGAGGGTCAGGGAGAGGGGCCTTCCGAGTCGACGCGGCGGGGAGATGCAGGCCCGGGTCGACTCGAAGCGCGCGCCGTGGAGGCGAGGAGCGCCGACGCGAAAGTCGTGGATGCAGCGACGACCGCCGGCGCGAGAGGCGCCGACGCGAGAAGCGTGAACACAGGGACCGCCGACACAAGCAGCGATGCCGGAAGCGCGAGCGCGAGAGCCGCCGACGCGAGAGCCGCCGACGCAATCGGCGATGGTGGAAGCGCGAGCGCGAGAGCCGCCGACGCAGCATTCGCCGACGGACGACCCGACGCAGGAACCACCGAAGCATCACTCGTCGACGCCCGCCCGACCGACACCCCCGACGCCGGCCCGCTCGAGGCGCTCGTCCCGGTCGAGCTCGGCATCGTCCCCCGCGTCGGCTTCAACCGGCTCTTCCCCGCACCCACTCGCAACTACTTCGCGCTCGGACTCCTCGGCGTGTCCTCCCAGCGCCTCGACGGGCTGAGCCTCGGGCTGGTCACGCTCGTCGACGAGCAGCTCCGCGGAGCCCAGTTCGGCGCCGTCTCGATCGCCGGGAAGGTCGACGGCCTCCAATTCGGCGGCCTGGTCACCTCCTCGTCCGGCGCGGTGAACGGAGCTCAGCTGAGCGCCGGTCTCAACCTCACGCGCGCTGCGCTCGCCGGCGTGCAGCTCGGCGCGGTCAACGTCTCCGGGGACATGACGGGGGCCCAGCTCGGACTGGTCACCGTCGCGGACCGGGTGCGGGGTGTGCAGCTCGGAGGCCTCATCACCTCGTCCGCCTCCGACGTCACCGGCGCCCAACTCGGGCTCGGGCTCAACCGCACGGGCGGCGCGCTCACCGGCATCCAACTCGGCTCCCTCAACGTCGCGGGCGACGTCACCGGCGCGCAGCTCGGGCTGATCAACGTCGCCGACGACGTGACGGGCTTTCAGCTCGGTGTGCTCAACGTCGCGCGCTCGGTGCGCGGCACGCAGGTGGGCCTGGTGAACATCTCGACCGACGGGCCGGCGCCGGTGGGCGTGTTCAACGTCACCGAAGACGCTCCGCTCCGGCTGTCCCTCTCGCTGGGCGACACGCACCTCTTCGGCGTGGCGCTCAAGACCGGGGGCACGCGGCTCTACGGCATGCTCTCTCTTGGCTGGGTGCCACGCTCCGCCGTCCGCGCGGGTGGGGGGCTCGGCCTGCACCTGGGGCACCTCACGAACCTGGGCTGGTTCGCCCAGCTCGAGCTCACCGCGCACGGGGTCATCAACATCGACTCGCCCGTCCGTGGCGTGATCAGCACCCTCGCCCTCGGCTTCAACGTCGGCTACCGCATCACCCCGCGGCTCGCGGTGATCCTCGGGCCCCAGTTCTCGGTTCTCTTCGGCACGCCCGCCTTCCCCGGGAGCGGCGTCAGCCTCTTCGGCATTCCCCTCGGGGCGTCAGGCCTCGCGGTCGCACCTGGTGGGCAACTGGGCATCGAGCTGTAGTCCGCTGAGCCGTGGTCGGCTCCTCATGGCCCGTGCTTCCGATGAACCGGACCATGACCGCCGCACTCCTCCTCTTTCTCTCAGGGACGTCAGCGCTCGCTGACGAGGGCTGGAGCGTCGTGCGCCGCGAGCCTGACGGACTGGTCCTCGAGGCCCGCGAGGCGCCCCCCAGCCGCTTCGTCGAACTGCGCGTGGTCGGCCACAGCGAGGCCAGCCCGCGCACCCTCGGGGCGACCGCCTGGGCGTGGGACGACCGCGGCGTCGAAGCCCGCATGGTCGAGCGCCGCCTCGTGGTGAGCGAGGGCCCCCAGGAGCGGGTGGTGTGGCAGGTCATCCGGCCTCCGGTCGTCGCCCGTCGCGAGTCACTCATCCGCTTCAAGAAGAGCGACTCGGCCGCGGCGGTGTCGATCGACTTCGCGTCCGAAGACGGGCCCACGCCCGAGCGGGTCGACGCGGTGCGTGTCGCGCTCGTCCGCGGTCAGTGGCGCTTCGAGGTCGACCCCTCGGGCGGCACCCGCGTCGAGCACCGCTGCCAGAGCGACCCCGGCGGAGGGGTGCCGGCGTGGCTGGCCCGCGGGGCCCAGGAAGACATCCTCCTCTCGCTGGTCCGCGAACATTTGGCCCACCATCGACGTTGATCCGCGCGCGTCAGGCCCCGACCGCCGCTACGATGGGCCCATGGCTTACGAGCGACAGACCGCCGCGGCGTTGAGGATCCTCCAGGGCCTCGAGGAGGGCACGATGAGCACCGCCGACTCGTTCGCGCTCATCGAAGACGCCGACCCGGCGCTCATCTATTTGATCTTCACGTGGATCCGCCGGCACTACGCGGACAACCCGAACGCGGACGCCGTCATCGGCCGGCTCCTCGCGGTCGCCGACAAGTACCCCTCGGTGACCGCGAAGATGAAGGAAGGTCAGGCCGACCCGCTCGTCGAGTGGTTCGAAGACGAGTACCAGTACCGGGAGCTCGGCAACCGCGAGTTCATCGAGCTGATCATCGACAAGCTCGAGAGCTGAGCGGTCTTCGCGATGAAGAAGCAGTCGAGCACCCTTTGGCTCATCCGGCATGGGGAGACCGCGTGGAACGCCGTCGGCCGCGCGCAGGGCCACCTCGACGTGCCCCTCAACGACGCGGGCCGCGCGCAGGCCGCTCGCCTCGCCGACAGGCTCGAGCGTGAGCACCGGGCCCGCCCCTTCACCGCGGCGTTCTCCAGCGACCTCGGGCGCGCGAAGGACACCGCGCAGGAGACGGTGACGCGCCTGGGCCTGCCCCTGGCCATTCGCCCTGAGCTGCGCGAGCGGAACTTCGGGGTGCTCTCCTCGCTCACCGCCCCCGAGATGGAGGCGCAGCACCCCGCGCTCTACGCCCACTGGCGCGCCCGCACGCCTGACTTCCCGTTCCCGGGTGGCGAGACCCTGGTGGCCTTCAACGCCCGCGTGCTCGAGGTGCTCCGCGAGCTCGCGCAGGCCCACCCCGACGGCGAGGTGCTCGTCGTCACCCACGGCGGGGTGCTCGACGTCGTCTACCGCGCCGCGATGGGCTTGGCCCTCGACGCCACGCGCCACCACGCCCTGCCCAACGCCAGCCTCAACCGGGTGCGCGTGCACGACGGCGGGACGTTCGAGGTCGAGCTGTGGGGCGACGTCTCGCACCTCGACGCCGCGGCCCTCGACGAGCGTTGATCAGTTGAGCGTGACCACGTCGCACAGCCCGGTCGCGCGGCCGTCGAGCTGCTCGCCCGCGGCGGTGACCGTCAGCTTCCCCACGCCGTCGACGTTGCGCACGAAGAGCGAGCCCTCGAAGGTCGTCTCGCCCACCAGCTCGAGGTCGGACGCCGGCGCATAGACCGAGCCGATGACGGTCTGCGCGCCGACCAGGGTGACCTTCCGCTCGCCGGCGACGTACAGCCGCACCGAGCCCGGCACCGCGCCCACGCCGAAGGACGACTCGCCGACCATCGAGACGTCACCGTCGACGTAGAGGTCGAGCGTGCTGCCCGCGGTGAGGGCGAGGTTCGTCTGCCCCACCGTCTCGAACGAGCCCGCGACGTAGAGCGCCACCGCGCCGTCGATGGTCAGGGTGTGGGTGCCCACCGCTGCGATGCCAGGGAAGAAGTAGCTGCCGCTCCCCAGCGTGAGCGCGTGTTCGCCGACGCTCTCGTGCAGCGTCAGGCCCACCGCGGCGTTGTCGTTCTGCGCGCGGGCGGTGGCGATGGCGGCCGCGACGTCGAGCACCTGGTCGGCGCCACAGGCGCAGGGCGGGGCGGCCGGCGCGACGTAGGCGCCCTTCGCGCCGAACTCCGCGGTGCCGACCCATTGCTCGGCCTCCGGGGTGCGCAGCGTGCCCTTCACCGCGAGGTGCCCCACGTTCGTCACGCCGCCGCCCGCCGAGAGATCGCCCGCCACCCGCACGTCGCCGACGCCCTCGAGGCGGCCGGTGGTGGAGAGGCTCCCCCCGACCGCGAGCTCGCCGACGCCGCTGACCCCGCCCCACGCGACGACGTCACCCGAGAAGTCGTGGTGGCCGACGACGTCCATCGTGCCGTTGATGCCCGCCGGCCCACCGTGAACCCACGCCCCCTCACCGACGCCGCGGTAGTCGCCGCACAGGCACAGCGCCGAGGTGAAGACCTTCGGGGCCGGCGTCTCGGGGCACGACACGATGCGCTGCCGATTCGTCTGCACGCCGGCCTTCGTTCCGTCGACCAGGCCACAGCCCGCCAGCACCACTGCCACCGACATCACGAGCATCTTGCGCATCACTGCCTCCGGGAAAGGGTTCGGGACCCACGCTTCGCACGAGGCATGCCCGGCTCAAGGCTTCGGAGTTGCTCAGAGAACTGACGCCGCTGGGCCCCGGTGGAGTGGCCCTGTCCTGTCCCAGTGTCCGGCGCGCAGGACAGGTCCCTCCTCGCTCCCGGAGGAGTGTGCGCACCAGGGCTGCCTTGACCGAGGCAGTCGGGGAAGGTCGCGCCCACGGTCGCGGGCCACGGACGAAAGCGGGGTCCCCGGGCGCGAGGGGTGTCCGGACGCATCATCAAAGATGACAATTTCCGGCCCGTTCGACGGCTGCTCATCCCGCCGACTGTCATCAACGATGATGCGTCCGGAGACCCCTGCCCGTCGCCGAGC
>JBBRUE010000019.1:0-19945 GCA_038248085.1 Myxococcales bacterium
CGGCTCGAGCGCCTCGGTCTCGGGGTGGACGGGAACTGTCTGGTCGACCCCTCCCGAACCGCTCTCGACTTCGCCCACCACCCTCTCGCCGCCCCGCGTGTTCGGAGACGCCGACGGCACCAACCGCTACGTCGTGGTCGTCGAAGACAACAACAAGGTCTTCGTCCACGTGTCGCCACTGGTCGGCAGCTTCACGAACTTCGCCGCGCCCGCTGGTGCCCTTTCGTCTTCAGCCGCGCAAGCACGGGTCGCGGCCTCACCGAGCGGACCCATGGTCGCGGTGAAGGACCTCAGCGGCGCGCTGACGCTCTACCGCTACACCGGTGCGTCCTGGGCTTCGAGCGTGGTGGCCGCCAGCGTCACCGGCTTCGACCTCGTCTCGCGGGAGGGCACGGTGTTCCTCGCCTATTCCACGGGCGCGACGTTGTCGGTCTCGTCGGTCAACCCGTCGACCCTCGCGCTCAGCGCCTTTGCCTCGCCGTCGGGCACCGGAAACTTCGCGAGCCCCTCGGCGCTGGGCGTCGGCGAGGTGGAGCTCTCGGCCAACGACTTCGGCGATCTCGCGCTCGCGTGGTCCGAGAGCCAGTCCGGTGGCTGGCGGCTCTTCCTCAGCGAGCTGCGGTGAGACGGCCGCTGCGCGACGGAGGCGCACCAGGTGTCGATTCACTGATCGCGAGAGGGGCGATCAGGGCATCGGCATGACAGGTCCTCTTCATCTGGCTAGAGTAGCCATGTGAAAGTAGCCAACCTGTCTGATGTGAAGGACGAGCTCTCCAGCTTCGTCGAGCGCGCCCGTCGAGGCGAGAGCGTACGGATCATGGTGCGAGGGGTTCCCGCTGCGGACCTCGTCCCCATCGGGCTGGCTCGCTCTGGGCGCGACGGCGAGGCCGCGTGGCCCGATGAAGAACTCGCGCAGCTCGAGCGCCTCGGGATCATTCGCCGGGGTGCGAAGGCAGGCCCCGGAGTGCTCGACCGGCCGGGTCCGAGATTGAAGAAGGGCGACGCGGTCGCCGCGCTCATCGCCGAGCGGCGAGGCGGCTGGTGAAGTTCTGGGACTCCTCCGCGCTGCTGCCGCTCCTGGTGGAAGAGGGCCGGAGCACAGCGTGCCGTCACGTGCTCCGGCAGGATCGCTCGATCGCGGTATGGGCGCTCACGCCGGTCGAGCTCACGTCAGCCCTTCATCGTCAGGGCCGCGAAGGCGCCTTGACTGCGCAGGGCCTCGAAGTGGCGCTGACCCGGCTGGACGCTGCCGCCGCGAAGTGGACGGAGGTCGAGGCGCTCGTCACCGTGAGGGAGCGCGCCGTGCGACTGCTGGCCGTGCATCCGCTCACCTCCGCTGATGCGTTGCAGCTGGCTGCGGCGCTCGTGCTGGCGGGTGAGCGGCCCAGAGGCAGAGGGTTCGTCTGTGCCGACGATCGACTCGCCGCGGCTGCGCGCGCTGAGGGTTTCTCGGTGGTCGCGCCCCTCAGCGCACGCTGAGTGATTTCAAGTCGGTGCGACGACCGGAAGACGAGGGTGCGCGTCACGGTTCAGAACCGGAACAGAATCAGGCCTTCCGGGGCGGGCGGTTTTTCACGGGAAGGCTCGGGGTCACCGAAGGGGTCGACGGGAAACAAGCTCGACTCGCGCGGCACGAGTGAGGGTCGCGTTCCGGCATCGCCCCTGGGCAGGCGAAGTTCTCCCTCGCCGAGAAGCGCCGCCAGCGCGGGGTCGAGGTTGCGAACGCGAAGGCCGGTCTCGCGCGAGGCCGCCATCGCGCTCCGCGCTGCGGTGGCATTCCCCCGTCGAGTCTCGACGAGCGCCAGGACGTAGTGTGCGCGCCCTCGCGTTCGCCATTCCTCGGGGCGCTCGGCGCGCTTCACCGCGGTCTGAAGGAAGCCCGCGGCCTGCTCGACGTCCCCGTTGAGCCAATGCGCCCAGCCCAGTCTCAGGAAGTGCTCGCCGCGAGCGTCGGGGTCAGCGGCCAGCGGTTCGAGGATCTCGATCGCGTCTGCGGCCCTTCCCAGGTCGAGGCTCCTTCCTGCGACCTGCAGCCTCGCCTCCCTGCTCCGCGGCGCGAGCGCGAGCGCCCGCTTCGCGTGGGCGAGGGCCTCTTCGAGCTTCCCGGTCCTCGCCTCGGCCTGGCTGAGGTGACCGAGGGCAATGGAAGAGTTGGGAGCGACCGCCAGCAACGCCGTCCACGCGTCGATCGCCCCGGCGTCGTCATGGAGCGACGCGTAGTCCTCACCCAGCGTCGACAACAAGATGAGTTCAGCTGGGTGCTTCGCGACGGCGTCGCGAAGATACGCGACCCCGGCTTCGTTCGACTGATAGCGCGTCAGCAGCCAGAAGCGGGCGAGCGTGAAGGACTCGACGAGGTCGTCCGCGGCGTCGAGGCCCCTGAGCGAAGCGACCGCCCCACGGTCGTCGCCGGCGATCGCCTCGAGCAATGCCAGGGTCGCCAGGCCGAAATGCAGAGCGGGATCCAACTCGACGGCGCTTCGGCAGGCGCCGATGGCCTGCTCGAGTTCCGGTGCATTGATGACCACGGGCTCCTCGACGCCGAGCGGCTGTCGCAGCGAGGCGGCCCAGCAATCGGCCAGCGCGACGAGCGCTGCCTCGGAGGTCGACTGGGGCTGCACGGGCCCCCTGGGGAGCTTTGCGCCGATCAGCGCCTTCGCGATGGCTTCGCTCCCGGCGACGAGTGCCGCGGGCCAGGCGCGTGGGAGCGCGGCCGAGAAGGCGGTCTTCTGGCCCGCCTGAACCACGAAGCCCTCGAGCACCAGCCCCGTCGGGCTGGGCCGCAGAACCGTGGTGACGACCTTGTCCGCGCCCATGGCCTGTCTGACCAGCTCGGCTGTCACGGGCTGGCTCAGCGTCTCCGACCGCAGGCTCTCGGCCCTGGCCATCGCGAGCACCTGCCGCAGGTGGAACTCGTGGGTCTTGCCGGCGGCCTCGAGGATCTCCGAGGCACGCGCTTCCATCAGCAGGCCCAGCTTGAGGAGGTCGGGTGACGACGCATTCGGAGGCATCAGCGCGATGACGGGCTTACGCGCAGGTGAAGCACCCATCGCGACGAGCGGGACCACGAGGGCGACGAAGAAGACGTTCACGGGGTTCAGAGGTCACGTCCCTTGAAGCCGAGGTCCTGGAGTCCCTCGTCGGTCGCTGAGTTCATGGTCGATGGATAAGGCGACGTAAGCATGTCGGCCATAACGAAATGATGACGAAACATATCGGTGCAGACGAAACGTCGTGCAGGCCGCGCACAGCGCACTTCTCAGGGCAGCAGCAGCGGCGTGCGCCCAACACTCGATAGAGTTTCTCGATGGGCACCTTCGAGAATGGTGCCGTTGTCGCGCCACGCCAGGTCTTTCAGGATTGCGAGCATGCCCATGCGAATCGCTGACGCCCGAATCCGGACCTTCACCGACACCCTCCAGCGGCAGGCGACTCCGAAGCTCACCGACGCGAACGTGCTCGACCTTCTCGCGGCCGTCGGCGACGGGAACCACGCGAGCGCCGACAAGGTGAAGGCGCAGCTTTCCCGCCCCGGCATCACGCGCACCGAGCAGTTCGAGCTCGCGAAGAAGGGGCTGTCGCGGTCCGAGAAGAGCGACCTCGGCGAGCTTCTCGCGAAGTCGGGCCTTCAAATGGAGCCCGGCGCGAAGAACTTCCTCGAGGCGCTCACCGGCAAGGCCCCGCTGCAGGAGACCTTCGGCCCGCTCATCATCACCGGCGACCAGAAGAACGGCCTCGCAGGCCTCGCGAAGGCCGGCGCGACGATCGAAGCCATCAACCTCTCGGCCGCGCCCGGGGGGCGCCTGCACCTCGCCGACACCATGGTGATCGGCACCGCTGATCAGTCCGGCAAGTTCCTCGGCACGATGCCCGACGTCCGCGAAGGCGACCTGATCCGCATGCGCACGCGCGCGGCCGACGGCACCACCAGCGACTGGCTCACCATTCAGGCCCGGGGCATCGAGACGAAGGACACGCGCAACGCGCTCGTCAACCTCGAGCGCATGGACCTCGCGGTGGGCACCGACGGCATCACCGTCACGCACAACACCGCCCGGCCCCTCACCGAGCCGAACGCGACGCTCCAGTTCACCAACGCGCGCACCGGTGAGAAGACCCAGGTCAAGGCCACCAACACCGGCTCGCTCCCCGCGGGGCTCAAGCTCAAGGGCCAGGCCGGCGACGCGTTCAAGGTGGCCGGCAGCGACGGCGCCAACAACCTCGACTTCGCCACCATCGCCGGCACGCTCAAGGTTCCGGGCGGCACCAACGTCGGCAACCGCGTCGATCTGCCGGACCCCGGCATGCACCAGGACGAGATGAACGCGGACGGTACGCCCCGGTTCAAGCTCGAGCGCTTCACCGGCCCGCTCTTCATCGACGAGCCGAAGGCCGACGACGTTCGCCAGGGCGCGATCGGCAACTGCTACTTCCCCGCGGCGATGGCAGCGATCGCCTCGGCCCGGCCCGACCTCATCAAGAACATGATCAAGGACAACGGCGACGGCACGTACACCGTCAAGTTCACGCCCCACAGCAGCTCCAGCGGTGCGAGCCGCCCTGTCGAGATCAAGGTCGACGGCGATCTCTACGCGCGCAGCTACGGCGGCCCGATCTACGGCAGCAGCCTCGGGGGCTCCACCGCGCCCGACACGATGGAGCTCTGGTACCCCCTCATCGAGAAGGCCTACGCCCAGTGGAAGGGCAGCTACGACACCATCGGCAACGGCGGCGTCGCCGGCCAGGTGATGGCCGACGTGATGGGCAAGGGCTACCGCTACGAGAACATCTCGGCCGCCAACAAGGACCGCGTCTACGAGATGATCAAGAAGGCCGCGGTGAACAAACAGCCGATGGCCGCTGGCACCTACGGCACCGAAGACGCCGCCCGGTACACGAACACCGGCGTCTACGCGAACCACGCCTACTCGGTGCTGGGCGTCGAAGAATCGAACGGCGCCCGGTACGTGAAGGTTCGCAACCCCTGGGACCAGTCGGAGCACGGGAGCGACGGCAAGAACGACGGCTTCTTCCGCGTCGAGCTGGGCAAGTTCGCCGAGCTCTACCGCGCGGTCCACATCATCAACCCCTGAGCGGGCGGGGCCTCAACGCTCGGTGCCCCGCAGCTGCCCGGAATTGCTCGGGTGCCCGGTCACTTGTCGGACCCCGCCTGTACACCGGGTGGGTGAACGTCACGGCCCGACCCGATCGCATCACCTCCCGCAGCGACGCCGCGCAGCTGTGGCGGCACCTGCTCGAGCGCGGCATCCACTTCCGCGTGGAGGAAGACCCGGCGGAGTGGGGCCTGGGCGAGCGCGAGGTGGTGACGCTGCGGCGGCTCTTCGGCGAGGTCGATCGGCTCGGGCGCGAGACCTTCGACTGCTACGCCGACGCCGATTCGTTGCGGCAGCTCGCGTTGCTCGGCGCCCTCGGCGGTCCTCCCGCAGCCCCTCGCGAGTGCCGGTCGCCTCAGCCGCTTCGCGCGCGCCCCCGCTGGTCATCTCGGGGGAGCGCGAGCCGACGGGCGTCTCAGGGCGGGGCCGTGGCTCGCTGAGCTGTCGGCGCAGCCCTGCGCTCGCCTCAGCGTGGCCCAGGGGCCTCACTCGCCTCGACGAGGGCGCTCCTGCTGGCCGTCGAAGCGAGGCCCGGCGCTGACGCTGAGGGCGCCGCAGGTCGTGGCACGAGGACCTTCTTGAGCTCGGCAGCGAGCCACACGGTGACGGCGACCCCGGCGAGAATTCCCCACCACGCTGCGCTGATGGGCGTCGAGCCGAAGAGGGCGTTCATGAAGGGCACGTGGGTGAAGGCCAGCTGCGCGAGCAGCATCGCCAGCGCGCCCCACCAGATCCACCGATTGGTAGAAGGCAGGCTCCACGCCGGGAGCGTGAAGCTGCGACAGGCGAACAGGTAGCCGAGCTCGGCCGCGACGATGGCGTTGACGGCGATCGTCTGGGCCGTGGCGAGCGGGAGGCCGTCTCGCTGCGCGAGCTCGAAGAGCCCGAACGCGGCCGCGGCGACCATCGAGCTCATCAGGAGCGTGCGCCAGAGCATCGGGCGGTCGAGGATCGGCGCATCGACCCGCCGCGGCGGGCGGTCCATGAGGCCAGGCTCGGGCGCCTCGAAGACCAGGGTCGTGCCCAACAGCAGCGCGGTGACCATGTTGATCCACAACAACTGCACGGGCAGCACGGGGAGCTCGGTGCCGAGCAGCACGGCGACCAACAGCACGAGCCCCTCCCCGCCGTTGGTCGGCAGCGTCCACGCGATGAACTTGCGGAGGTTGTCGAAGACGGTGCGGCCTTCTTCGACGGCCGCGGTGATGGTGCCGAAGTTGTCGTCGGTCAGAATCATCGCCGACGCCGCGCGCGCCACGTCGGTGCCGCCGGCCCCCATCGCCACGCCGAGGTCGGCCTGCTTGAGCGCGGGCGCGTCGTTGACGCCGTCACCGGTCATGGCGACCACCTCCCCCCTCTCCTGCAGCGCGCGCACGAGCCGCAGCTTCTGCTCTGGTGAGACGCGGGCAAACACGGACACCTCCTGCGCTTGCTGAGCCCACTGCGAGGGCTCGAGGGCGTCGAGGTCGCGTCCGGAGAGCGAGCGGAGCCGGCCTGCGCCATCGACGCTCCCCTCGAGCCCGAGCTGCCTGGCGATGGCGCCGGCGGTCACGACGTGGTCGCCGGTGATCATCTTCACGCGAATGCCTGCGGCCTGGCACGTCGCGATGGCGCGGCGAGACTCCTCGCGCGGCGGGTCGATGAGCCCGGCCAGGCCGACGAGGGTGAGCTCCGCGACGTCGGCGTGGGTGACCCCGGTCGCGCCGGGCATCGACTTCCTCGCGAGGGCGAGCACGCGCAGCCCCTCTGACGCCAGGCGATCGACGACCGCGGTCAGGCCTGGAAGGTCGAGGGGCACTCGCTGGCCGGCGCCGTCGACCATGTCGCGGCACCGACTGAACAACGCGTCTGAGGAGCCCTTCGCGTGGAGCCAGCGCCCTCCCGGCCCCTCATCGAGCGTCGCCATGTACATGTGCTGACTCTCGAAGGGCACGACGTCGAGGCGGTGGTGCGCGGCGCCCTCGAAGCCAAGCTTGCGCGAGAGCACCAGGAGCGCCGCCTCGGTCGGGTCACCTTCGACGCGCGAGCCGCCTTCTCCAGGCACGAGGCGGGTGTCGACGCAGAGCCCAGCGACGGCCGCCACGTCGGCGAGCGCGGCCGACCCAGCAGCGACCGGCGCGTCGGCCCGTTGCACCTGCCCGTGCTCGTCGTAGCCCAGGCCGCTCACGGACCAGGCTGCCCCGTGGGCGTAGAGGCGCTGCACCGTCATCTGGTTCTCGGTCAGCGTCCCGGTCTTGTCGGAGCAGATGACCGTCGTCCCACCGAGCGTCTCGACCGCGGGGAGCCGGCGAATCAGCGCGCCCCTTCGAGCCATGCGGCTGACGCCGACCGCGAGCAGAATGGTCATCGCCGCGGGCAGGCCTTCGGGGATGGCGCCCACCGCGAGCGCGACCGCGGCGTGGAACGTCTCCAGGAGCGGCCGGCCACGCCAGACCTCGATGGCGATGACCGCGGCGCTCACGGCGAGCACCCACTTCACGATGAGGCTCGAGAGCTCGCTGATCTTCCTCGTGAGCGGGGTCTCGAGGGTGGTGGTCTTCGCGAGCAGGTCGGCGATGCGCCCCGTCTCGGTGCGGTCACCCGTCGCGACGACGAGGCCCCGGGCGGTGCCGTAGGTGACGGCCGTCCCCGCGAAGGCCAGGTTGTGACGCTCGGCCAGGGGCGTCGGTGCGGGCAGCACGCCGACCGCCTTGCGGCTCGCCACCGACTCGCCGGTCAGCATCGCCTCTTCGACTTGCAGCTCGCGCGTCTCGAGCAGCAGGAGGTCGGCGGGCACGCCATCACCCGAGCGCAGCAGCACCACGTCGCCTTCGACGAGCTCAACGGTCGCGATGCGCTGCGGTTGCCCGTCGCGCACCACGGTCGCCTCGCTCCGCACGAGCGCATCGAGCGCTCCGATGGCGTTCTCGGCGCGCCGTTCCTGGGCGAAGCCGATGAGGGCGTTGAGCAGCACCACCGCGCCAATCACGAACGCCTCGAGCAGCTCGCCCAGTGAAGCCGAGATGAGCGCCGCCGCGATGAGGATGATGACGAGCGGCGCGAGGAACTGCTCGAGCAGCTTGCGCCAGGCGGGCACCCCCACGCGTCGCGACAGCCGGTTGGGGCCCAGGCGTGCCAGTCGCGCATGCGCCTCGGTCTGGGTCAGCCCGCGGACTGCGTCGCCCCCGAGCGCAGTCACTGCCGAGCTCCCCTCGAGCGTGTGCCACCCAGGTGCGCTCGACATCGTCACTCCAACTTCCGCTTCATTTCGTCGAGCCAGGACAGCTCACGGGTGTCCCACACCGGGCTGCCGTCCACCGCGGCTACGGCCTCGGCCCACTCCACCATGCGCTTGCGCATCTGCGCGCCGGTCAGCGTGAGGCCGGACCAGGCCTGGAGCGCGTAGAGCGCCGCCTGGCGTTCCACGGGGCGCAGCCTTCGCCGGGTCAGCCCGTCGAGCAGCTCCTTCGCCCGGGCCACGCTGAACAAGGTGGCCCCGGCCTGCTGGTTGAGCCGCTCGACGAGGTCCTCGCAGTACCCCTCGAGCATCGCGCGCTCGTTGGGTTGGACCTCGTCGTCGGCCCACGCCATCTCTACCGCGGGGATGAGCTCGGCCAGGTAGACGTCACGACCCCTGAAGCCGAGGGCCGACAGCACTCTGAGCGCGTCTTCGGTCTGGAGTTTCATGCGCCAGAGGTAAGGCGCGGTCGATACATCGACCATTTGAAAATGAGAGCTACGAAGCTTCTGTTTGTTGAATGAAGCGTCGGGTTGACCGACGAGCGAGCTGCGCTGACGAGTCATTCGTTTTCGTTGCCGTTGCGACACGTCAAGCCTAGGTCTGCGGCCTCTCCGTCGTCATTCCCAAGGGGCCCCCATGAAGAACGCCATCGTCGTCGCGCTGTTCACCCTGACTGCCTTCAGTGCGCAGGCGGCAGACCAGGTCGTCACCGTCACCTTCGAGTCCGTCGCGAACACCCCGACCAAGAGCGGTGAGAAGCTCGACCCGAGCCTCTTCAGCTTTGGCCCCGCGGTGACCGGCGGTGAGGACGACGAGTCGAAGGCGAGCAGCAGCGGCTTCGGCAAGCCCAAGGACGAGAGCTGCCGCTGGGCGTTGCTGGCGAGCTTCATGAAGTTCCAGAACAAGGCCAAGGCGATGAAGAAGCGCGTGGTCGGCGTGCGCACGTACGCGGGTGCCACCGAGAGCGCGAAGGGCGATGCGTGCGTTTGCCTGGCCGGCGGAGTCGTCGTGCGCAGCACCATCAAGGCGACCTACAAGTAGTCCGTGCGGCCGCGTCGAACCTAAAGGTTGCGGCTCGGGCGACTCATGCACCACGATTCGCCATGGCTTTCCCCGAGACGACGGACAACGGGCTCTTCGAAGGCCTCTTCGTACGAGCGCTCAACGTCTCGGGGGCGCTGGCGCAGGACCTGAAGGCGCGCGGCTTTGATCGCGCGAAGATCCAGCCGAAGTATTCCAGCCAGGTGTTCTTCGACTGCCTCGAGGTCGCGCGCAGGCACCGCTTCCCGGACCTTCCTCCGCAGGAGGGGCTCAAGGCCCTGGGGCACACCTTCTTCGAGGGGTTTCGACAGACCATCGTGGGGAGCGTCGCGACCGCGGCGCTCTCCTTCCTCGGCCCGCGCATGATGCTCCCGAGGGTGCCGGGAAAACTGCAGTCGCTGCGCTCTGACCTGAAGGTGTCGTTGGAGAAGCGCGGGCCCGACGACTTCGCCCTCATCGCGCGCGACCCGGTGCAGGTCGGCGCCTTCTTCGCTGGCGCGCTCGCTGAGGGGCTGAAGGCTGCGGGGGCCACGGGTGCGTTGGTGAGCTCGGCGCCTCGGCCCGACGGCTGGGTCATCACCGTCAAGCTCGTGCCCTGACCGCTACGCCCCGTTCCAGCTCCAAAGGCCTGTGGTTCGTGACCTCGATCAAGCCCACGGGGTCACGCTCACCTCACCCAGCGACGGTGACCCACCCCTCGCGGTGGGTGGAGACCGGCTTTCGCCGTCTTGCCATCGGTTCGGCACGGTCACTTCATTGCACCTCAAGAGGGGGTGTTTCACCTCGACCTGACGCGCATGGCGCTCTGTTCGGTGATGGGCATCAGCGCCTACCTTGGGTGGCATTACCTGGCTGCGTGGGGCCGAGCGCCGAAGGAGACCGCGAAGCTGTGGGTGGCTGCATGGGCTGGCATGTCGCTGGTGTTCCAGCTGGGCCGCCTCATCCAGTTTTCGGAGGAGGCAGACGAGGCGCGAGTCCTCCTCGGGGCGCGCCTCGCCGTGGGGAGCGGCACGGTGTTGGTGGTCGCCTTCGCCGGGATGGTCTGCAGCCTGGCGAAGAGGGGCTGTCCGGTGCTTCTCAAGGTGGGGTTGGGGCTGATCAGCCTGATGTTGGTCATCTTGACGGTTGGCTCGTCGCTGTTCCTCACCGGGGAAGTGCAGACGGTCGCCGACTCGCATGGTGGCAGCACCCTGACGCCGCGCACGGGCGTGCTCTTCTTCGCGTTTGTCCCGTACCTGGTGGGGTCTTCTGTCTTTGCGGCGTGGACGCTGGCGAGATCCACTGCGCTGCTGCGGTCCGAGAAGTGGGCGGTCGGTTTCGGGGTGGTGTTGTTCTGCGGGTGTGGGGTCAGCGACATCCTCGGCATGTCCGGGTTGGTGACGGCCCCCACGGTCTTCGAGTGGGCGTTCGCGGGGGTGGCAGTCTGCCTGCACCACCTCGAGACCCTTCGGGTCGAGCGCCTCCAGAATCACCTCGAGGAGGAGGTCGCGCTGCGCACCTCGAACCTCGAGCGTGCGTTGGTCGAAGCCGGCTCCGCCCCCCGCGCCAAGTCCGAGTTCCTGGCCACGATGAGCCACGAGATTCGCACTCCGCTCAACGGGGTGATCGGCATGACGACGCTCCTGCTCGACACCCCGCAGACCCCCGAGCAGCGGGAATTCACCGAGGTCATCCGCAGCTCAGGCGACATGCTGCTCAACGTGGTCAACGACGTGCTCGACTTCTCGAAGATCGAGGCCGGGAAGATGGAGCTGGAAGCGGTGACCTTCCACCTGCCCACGCTGCTCGACGAGGCGGCGATGTTGGTCGTCGAGAGCGTCGAGAAGAAGGGCCTGACGCTGGTGGTCAGCACCGGGGAGGGGCTGCCGGTCTGGGTGCGGGGCGACTCGGGGCGCCTTCGCCAGGTGATCGCCAACTTCCTCACCAACGCCGTCAAGTTCACGCCGAGGGGCGAGATCACCCTGCGCGCAACGCTCGCCGGCGAGGGCAGCGACCACGCCCGGGTGCGGATCGCGGTCACCGACAGCGGTATCGGCATCGCGGCGGAAGCCGCTGCGCGCCTCTTCCAGCCCTTCGTCCAGGCTGACGCCAGCACCACGCGGCGCTTCGGCGGCACGGGGTTGGGGCTGTCGATCTGCAAGAAGCTGATCGACAAGATGGGAGGCGAGATCGGCCTCGAGAGTGAGGTCGGTCGCGGTTCCACCTTCTTCCTGACCATTCCCCTCGAACTCGCCCCCGCCGCGGCGAGCGCACCTCGCCCTGAACAACTCCAGTCGTCTCTGGCGCCGAGCGCGCTGCGGATCCTCGTGGTGGAGGACAATGCAGTGAACCAGAAGGTCGCGGTGCAACTGCTGGCCAAGCTCGGTTATCGCGCCGACGTCGCGGCCAACGGCCTGGAGGCCCTGTCCATCGCCGCACGAGCTCCCTACGACGTCATCTTCATGGACTGCCAGATGCCCGAGATGGACGGCTTCGAGGCCACCCTCGCCCTTCGTGCACGGGAAGCAGGCAGCGACCGACACACCCCCATTCTCGCGATGACGGCCAGCGCACTCGAGACCGAGCGGAAGCGGTGCTTCGACGTGGGCATGGACGACTTCGTCCCCAAGCCCGTGCGCCTCGACGACCTGCGAGCCGCGGTCGAGCGCGCCATCAATGTCTCGCCGCGGCATCAGGCGCGAGGCGCTTGAGGTTCTCGATGCCAGCGCCCTCGCCTTCGCCTACCGGGTCAGGCCCTTCTTCGACGCCTCGCAGTGTTGCGCGACGACGGTCGCGACGGCCGCGGTGACCCGCTTCCCGGTGGGAATGTGGAGGAACTCGTTGGGCCCGTGCGCGTTCGACTGCGGGCCGAGCACGCCGGTGATCATGAACTGCGCGCCGGGGAACTTCGCGCCCAGCATGCCCATGAAGGGGATGCTGCCGCCCTCACCCATGTACATCGCGGGCGCACCGAAGGCCGCCTGCGAGGCGCCCTCGATGGCCTGCCCAAGCCACGGGCGCATCGCCGGGGCGTTCCAGCCGCTCGAGTTCTTCTCCAGCTCGAAGCTCACCTTCGCGCCGTAGGGCGGGTTGGCCAGCAGCGTCGAGCGCAGCGCTTCCCCGGCCGCCTTGCCGTCGGTGGTCGGCGGGAGGCGCATCGAGAGCTTCACCGCGGTGTACGGGCGCAGCACGTTGCCGGCGTTGCCCAGCGCGGGGATGCCGTCGACGCCGGTGACCGCGAGCGCCGGCCGCCAGGTGCGGTTGAGCACCAGCTCGAGGAGGTCATTCACCACCGGCGACATGCCCTCGACGAAGGGGAACTTGTCGAAGACGGCCGTGCCCAGCACCTGCGCCGCGGTCTTCGCCTGCGCGAGGCGCTCGGGCGGGACATCGCTGAAGAGGGCGTCGAGCTTCACCTGGCCCGAGTCCACGTCCTCGATGCGCGCGAGGAGCTGCCGCAGCACGCGAAAGCTCGAGGCCACCACGCCCGACCCGTCACCGGAGTGGATGCCCTCGCGCAGCACGTCGACGCGCAGCGTGCCGCCGACCAGCCCGCGCAGCGACGTGGTGCACCACAGCTGCTCGTAGTTGCCGCAGCCCGAGTCGAGGCACACCACCAGCGACGGTTGGCCGATGCGCGGGAGCAGGTGCTCGACGTAGGCCGGGAGATCGGGGCTCCCCGACTCTTCGCAGGCCTCGATGAGGATGACCGCGCGGCAGTGCGGGGTGCCCTGGTCCTGCAGCGCGCGCAGCGCCGTGAGCGAGCCGAAGATCGCGTAGCCGTCGTCAGCGCCGCCGCGGCCGAAGAGCTTGTCGCCCCGAATGACCGGCTCCCACGGGCCGAGGCCGGGGTCCCAGCCGGTCATCTCCGGCTGCTTGTCGAGGTGCCCGTAGAGCAGCACCGTGTCCGACTCCACCCCGCCGCCGTCGGTGCCGGGCACCTCCATGAAGATGAGCGGGGTGCGACCGTCGAGGCGCACGATCTCCACCGTCAGGCCCTTGATCGGCTGCTGCTTCGCCCAGCCCGCGAGGAGCTGCGTCGCCGCCTCCATGTGGCCGTGCTTCGCCCAGTCGGCGTCGAACATCGGCGACTTGTTTGGAATGCGGATGTACTCGACGAGGCGGGGGACGATGTCCTCGTTCCACCGGCTGCTGACGAACTGCGAAAGACGGGCGTGGTCCATGGCGAACTCCTGAGACGGAAAGCAGAGGCCTGCTTAGCCCGCGCAGCGACGTTCGCCGAAGATTCATGGAGTCGGTGTCGTGCGAGCCCACCGACTCCAGAACCAACCGTGTCGCGGTTACTTGCCTTCGAACTTGAACGACACCTTCAGCTTGGCGCGGAAGACGGCCGGCTTGCCCTCTTCGAGCTGCATGTCGAGCTGCGAGACCTCGGCGACGCGCAGGTCTCGAATCGACTTCGACGCGCGCTTCACCGCTGCCTCTGCTGCCTTCTCCCACGACGTCGTGCTGGTCCCGATCAACTCGATCACCTTGTAGACGCTCTCAGCCATGTGAAACCCCCTGGGTTGGTGTGACGGCCTGCCTCTAGCCCACCGCGGCTGATCAGTCGCCGCCCATGGTTCGGGAGGGACCCTTCGCGGAGACCCCTTCGAGGCCGCGCGCCGCCACCGGGTCTCCCTTGTCGCCGCCGAGGCCGCCCAGCGAGAGGCTCTGGTCGATGATGCGATCGCGCACCTCACGAATCAGCAGTTCCCGGTCGCCTTCGAAGTGTTCGGGGGCGATGGGCGTTCCCACGCGCACGCTGATCACCCCCGGGGTGATCTGCCAGGAGTTCTTCGGCATCAACGCGCCCGAGCCTTCGATGGTCACCGGCACCACGGGCACGCGGGCCTTCATCGCCAGCGCGAAGGGGCCCTTCTTGAACGGCTGCACCCGGCAGTCACTGCTGCGGGTGCCTTCGGGGAAGACGATGATGCTGATGCCTCCGCGGATCTGCGCCCCCGCGGCGTCGAGCGAGCGCACGGCCTCCTGGTGGTTGGTGCGATCGACGAAGACGAACTTCGCCACCCACATGTACCAGCCCATCACCGGCACGTACTTCAGCGCCTTCTTCGCCACGAAGCGCACGTCCCACGGCAGCGCCATGAAGAGGGTGGGGATGTCGATGGTGCTCTGGTGGTTGCTGACGAAGATGTACGGCTGGCCCTTGACGAGGTGCTCCAGGCCAGAGACCTCGAGCGTCGCGCCCCCGGCCCACAGCAGCACCGGCGACCACCACCGCTGCGCGACGATCATCGAGGTCGAGCGGTTGAACGTCACCAGCATCGCCAGCAGGGCGGCGACGCCCATCAAGGGTGTCCAGACGATCGCGACGAGGATGCAGAAGACGTTGCGCACGAGGTCACTTGCTCACGAGGGGGCGCCCGGGGGCAAGCGCGTGGTGGGGTGTCCATCCAGTTGCCATGACTGCTTTGTCGGGCTCGATGTTCAAAAGCAGCGCCTGCCTAAAAAGTTCTTCGAGGTCGTCCTTCATACGCCCCGACTCTAGCGCGATGGGTGCGCCCGGGCGTTGCGTCGCTCGAGCAGCGCGAGCAGGCCGGGGAAGAGGATGGTCGTCCCCACGAAGGTGCAGGACACGCCGGCGATCGCCAGCCAGGCGATCGAGCGCAGGCCTCCGTGGTTGGCGACCAGCAGCGTGCCGTAGCCGACCGCGTTCGACAGCGTGGCGACGACGGCCGCGAGACCGGTGGTGCGCACCACGTGCCCAAGCGAGCCCACGCCTTCTTCGTGGTACCGGTGGAAGAGGTGCACCGAGTTGTCGACGGCGATCGACAGCAGGTTGGGCAGCACCACGATGTTGAAGAAGTTCAGCTTCAAGCCGAACAGGTGCATCACGCCGATGAGGCAGATCATCCCCAGGTAGAGCGGCCCGGCGACCAGCGCCGCGTTCTTCAGGCTGCGCAGGCTCACCCAGATCATCAGGAACACCGCCACCGCGGCGCCGAGCATCACCGGCGGCCCATCGCCCTGCACCACGCGGAAGATGCGCGCGGCGACGCGGTTGCCGTCGAGCACGTGGGCGGTGATGCCCTTCGCGCCTGCCCGCGCGACGATGGCGTTGAGGTCGTCGGCCCAGAGGTCCAACTCGTGGGTGTCGAAGCACGGGTAGCGGGGAAAGATCAGCACCAGCGTTCCCCCGCCGGTGACCACGCCGAAGCGACGGCGGAGTTCGAGCGGCAGCGCCTCGGGGCCCCACGGCGTGACGGCCACCAGCTCGCGCAGCATCGCCAGCTTCTTCGCGCCGTCGCCGCGGTCGAGGCGCTTCGGGAGATCCGCCAGCAGCGCGCTCAACGCTCCGATCTCCGCCATGCGCGCGTCGACGTCGTGCGGGACCAGGTCGTCGAGTGACGCCGCCCTGTCGATGCTCGTCGCCCCGCCGCCTTCCGTGCGGACCTCGGCGATGATGCGGCTCACCGCGCGCGCCTCGTCGAGCGTCGCCACGTGCAGCAACGCGGGGTTCATGATCAACCCCAGTTGCTCGTTGATGTGGACGTTGAGCTCGGTCGCCGGTGACTTGCCCCGCAGCGACAGCAGGTTCTTCTCGAAGCCCACGTCGCGCGCGACGGTGAGTGACCAGAGGGCGCCCGCGACGCAGACCACCACCAGGCCCCAGATGGCGCCGGACGGGATGCGGAGGCCGGGCCGCGGGGCAACGGGTTGTGGAGCCGACGGCCCAGGCTCGGCCTGCTGCCGCCGGAAGCGAAGTCTCTCTGCGAGCACCAGCACCGCCGGGCCCATCGCGTAGGTCGACACCACCGTCGCCATCACCCCCACCGCCGCCAGGAACCCGAACTGCCGGAAGGCGGTGAACTGCGCGAACACCAACACGAAGAACGCGGCAGCGTTGGTGAGCGCCGAGGTGAGCGCCCCGTTGAAGGTGCCCAGCACGGTCGTCTCGAGCGCGGGGAGGATGGGGAGGGCCTCGCGCTCCTCGCGGTAGCGCATCGAGAGGTGCACGCCGTACTCGATGCCCAGGCCCACCAGCACCGCGGCGAGGAAGCCGGTGATCGGGTTGAGATGTCCGATGGTGATCCGCGCGAGACCGAAGGTGAAGACGATGCCCACCGACACGGGGACGGTCACCACCAGCAGCGAGGTCACCTTGCGCGTCGCGAGCAGGATGATGCCCAACGCCAGCAGCGCCGAGAGCGTCGACGCCGCGCCGAGGTCCAACTTGAGCCGGTTGTCCTCTTCGACGCGGATGACGTACGAGCCGGTGAACTTCACCTCGAGCCCGGGGAAGTCTCTCAGCGTGGCGTCGGTGATGCGCTTCGTCGCGGCGAGCAGGCGGCGGCTGAAGTCGAGGTCGGTCACGCCGCCGTTGGGCTTCACGTAGAGGTACAGCTCCGAGCCGTCCTTCGACTGGAGGTATTCGGTGCGCGTCGTGGTGGGGGTGTAGCGGGCCTCGATCTCCTGCAGCGTCGGCGGCGGGGCTTCGTCGAGGAGATCGACGAAGAGTGGGTTCGCGCGCTGGCGCTCCCAGGCGATGCGCGCGGCGAGGTCGGCCTTCAGGGCGCGCAGCTTCTCCACCGGCAACAGCAGGAGCGCGCGGGACCGGAAGAAGCCGAGCTCGAAGTGGTACTCGACGTAGCGGGCGAGCTCCGGTTCGGCTTCGACGGCGGGCGCCCAGGTCGAGGCGAAGCGGCGGCGCGTCGCTTCGTCGCCTCCGGTGACCTGCACCACGAGGTAGCCGACGCCTCCGGCCCGGGCCTCGACGAAGTGGAGATCGCGGACTTCGTCGGTGTCGGCGGGGAGCAGCTCGGAGAAGTCGCCGCGGAACTCGAGCCCGCTCGCCGCGATGCCGCAGAGGGCCGCGAAGCCCAGACAGAGCGCGACCACGCGCACCGGGTGGTGAACCGAGAACGCGACCCACGCACGCAGCCCGCGGTTGATGCGGCCTGACTCCCCAGCGGTCGAGGGCGTCATCCCCACGCCCCTGTTCGGGGCGAAGGAGCCGGGGGGAGCACGCGCGCCGCGACGATCGCCATGCCGCACGCCGCGACGACGGTCGCCCGTACGCCCACCGGGTCACTCGCGTCGCGCCCCACCCCGATCAACGTCGAGGCCACGAACGCGCCCAGCGCGTTTCCGAAGCCAGTCGCCACGCCGCTCAAGCCAAAGAAGAGCCCCTCGCGCCCACGGCCGTCCTCGTCGGACAGCTTCGCCGCCACCAACGACGGCAGCGCGAGCACCGACAGGGCGAGGTAGCCCAACACGAAGAAGCCACCCGCGCAGGCCACCAGCGTCGCGTCGTGCGCAGGAAACAACGTCGCCGCGCCGAGCACCACGAGCACGCCCACGCCCACCAGCGCGCCCACCCGCATCAACGCGAGCGGCGTGAAGCGCTTGCCCAGCCGCCCGAGCAGCGCGACCGACACCAGCATGCCCGCGACGAGGAACCCGTTGAGCACCGCGGTCGCCGACTGCCCGCGCCCGAGGATCGCACCGGCCACCCAGGGCGCCGACACCACCAGCGACATCAACGTCGCCGTGAGCAGCAGGCTCCCGACCACGAAGCGCCGAACCGTCGGTGCCCTGAACAGCTCGGTCAACTGAAACAGGGAGCCCACCGACGGCGCGGTCACCGGGCTCACCTTCGCCTCGCGGATCAGCAGCACCGGCACGAGCAACGCGAGCACGAAGGCACCAGCGCCGACCGTCGCCAACGAACCGAACCCGGAGCGCTCGACCAGCAACGGCCCGGCCAGCAGCGCTGCCCCCGCAGCCGCGAGCGCACAGAACGAGCCGGTCAGCGTCATGCGCAGCCGCACCCGCTCGGTGGTGGCGATGCTCGGCAGCAGCGAGATGTACGGCTGCATGACGAAGGCAAAGACGACGCAATACACCGGCACCAACCACGTCGACGTCGGCTGGCGCCACAGCAGCCCGAACACCACCAGCAACGGCACCGCGGCGACGAGCACCAGCGGCCGCCGGGTCCCCCACTGCGCGCGCAGGCGATCTCCGGTGAGCCCCACCACCGGGTTCGCCAGCCCCTGCAGCACGTACCCGACGAGCAGCAACGTCCCCACGCCACCAACTTTGCCGCGCGCCGACTGCGAGAAGACGATCCACTGGTTGAACAGGGTGTTCATGAACAAGAGCCCGAAGAACCCGAGCGGGTAGAGCTCGTTGCGCAAGTGCCCCCAACGGGCGAGCGGCCTCAAGTGGGCCCCTCCCCCTGGACGTCTCCCCGCTTTGGGAGAGGGAACGAGTCCGCCGGGGGCAGGGCGCGGAAGACGGGACGGTTCGCGCGGTACGTCTGCTTCATCAGCGCCAAGCGGGCCCGGTAGGTCTCGCGGTTCGCGGCGCTCGGCGCGAACACCCGGGCGGGCTTGATGTCGCGGGCGAGCGTCTGGAGGTCGGCCGCGGGCTGCGTCGCCGAGATCGCCAGCAGCGCGGCGCCGCGAGTACCCACCAACTGCGGCGCGTCGACTGACTCGATGGTCCGCCCGGTGATGTCGGCCAGGCAGTGCGACCACAGCGAAGACCGCGCGCCGCCGCCGACGAAGCGCAGCGAGCCCGGCACCTTCATCTTCGTTTCGATGGCCTCGAGGATCCACCCGAGGTGCAGCGCCACGCCCTCGAACACCGCGCGCAGCACGTCGCATCGCTGGTGCGTGAGCCCGAGGTTGAAGAACGTGCCGCGCGCGAAGGCGTCTTCGTTCGGGCTGCGACTCCCGTGGAGCCACGGCGTGAAGAGCAGCCCGCGCGCCCCCGGGGGACTCTTCGCGGCTTCTGCTTCCAGCGCGGCGAAGGACTCGGCCGGCGCACCCGGCTTTGCGAGCAGCTTCGCCGCCCACGAGAGGCAGAGCCCCGCAGTCTGCAGCTCGCCCATGTACAGGTAGTCGTCGGGCAGGCACGTGCGGAGCGAGGCGATGAGGTGGTTGATGTCGAGCTTTCGCTTCTTCGTCGACTGCGCCACCCAGGCCGAGGTGCCGAGGTACACGTGGGTGTCGCCCTCCTCGATGGCCCCGGTGCCGAAGGCCACGCAGCTGATGTCGCCCCCGCCAGGCACCACCGGCGTCCCCGCGACGAGCCCCAGCTCCCGCGCCGGCTCCGGGAGCAGACCGCCGATCACCTCGTTGCCCTTCACCACCTCGGGCAACAGGGAGGGGTCGATGCCGTACATCTGGCACAACGTGGCGTTGTACCGGCTCGCTTCACCCTTGAAGTCGTACAGGCACGAGAGGTGCGCGGAGTCGGCCGTGGTCCCGACGCGGCCGGTGCACCGCGCGACCACCGAGTCCTTCACGTCGAGCCACTTGTACGCGCGCGCGAAGTTCTGCGGCTCGTGTTGCTTGAGCCAGAGGATCTTCCACAGCGTGTCCTTCGGCGAGCCCGGCGCGATGTTGGTGAAGTACGCGCTCGTCAGCAGCTTGCGCGCGTTGACGCCCTCGAGCTTCGGCCAGCCGCGCTGCATGCCCTCGGCGAAGACCTGCGTCGCGCGGGTGTCGAGGAAGCCGATGGCCCGGCGGATCGGCTTGAGCTCGCGATCGACGAGCACCACGCCCTGCATCTGCGCGCAGAAGGTGAGGGCGCCCACCTCGCTCGCGGCCACCCCCGC
>JBBRUE010000020.1:0-19855 GCA_038248085.1 Myxococcales bacterium
GTGACTGGCCCGGAACCAGCCCCCACGCAGATCGTGCGCTGCGCGTAGAGTGCGCCGGGCCCACGCGATGATCTCTCCAGACAACCACCTCGTTTTTTCTCACACCATCGAGGTGCTCTTTCGCCAGACGCTCTTGCCGCTCATGACCCCGGCCATCGAGGCGCGCCTGCGCGACGTGGGGCTCAATCTCGCCAAGCCGCTCGACCCCGCGTACCCGTTGCGCGTGTTCGACGACGCCATGGAGGTGGTGGCCGTGCACGCCTTGTCCACGTCGTCGAAGACCGACGCGCTTCGCAGAATCGGCGAGATGCAGGCGGAGTCGTTCACCCAGACCTTCATCGGGAAGGCGACCTTTCAGTTGGCGAGGCTGCTGTCCCGCGAGCGCCTCATGAAGCGGATGACGCACACCTGGCGGCAGGCCAACAACTTCATCGAGTCGACCGTCACGCCGCAGGACGACGGAGGCCTCAAGGTCCACATCAACGACGTCGGCCGCTTCCCCGAGGTCATCCAGGGAATCCAGCTCGCGGCGCTCAAAGCCGCGGGCCACAAGGGGACGGTGGAGATCGGCGCGCGCGACGGGCTGGGCTGCGAGTACCTGCTGCGCTTTCTCTGACGCTCACCGCCAGCGGCGCGGACGATCGACCAGCGAGGTGGTGCCGACCGCCGCGCACCACGCCCGCCACTGCTCCCGCGGGGCGCCCTTCCACTCCAACGCTTCGAGGGGCTCGGTGAGTGGAACGTCGAGGCGCAACGTCGCGAGCGTGCGGTAGAGCATCGCCTCGGTGCGCCCCCGTGCCAGCGAGGCGGCGAGCTTCTCGGCCGAGCGCGGCTTCACCTTCCACGCCCCCACCGAATCGGGAATGTCTTCGACGTGCGGGTGCACCGCGAGCACCTCGGCGGTCGACTTCGCGCCCCACCCCTCGAGCCCGGGGATGCCGTCGGCGTCGTCACCGACCAGCGCGAGGAAGTCGGGCACGCTCGCGGGCCGCAGCTTCTTCTCTTCCCACACCGTGGCCTCGGTGATCACCCGTTGGCGCATGCGATCGACCTGCACCACCCGCTCGCCCGAGATCACCTGCGAGAGATCTTTGTCGGGGGTCAGCACCCGCACCTGCGTCACCCGCGGGTCTTTGGCGAAGCGCACCGCGGCCGTGGCCAGCGCGTCGTCGGCCTCGAAGTCGCGCATGCTCCACACCAGGACGCCCAGGGCTTCGACCGCGCGCTCCACGTCGTCGAACTGGGCACGCAGCTCGGGCGGCACGCCGACGTCGGTCTTGTACCCGTCGAACATCGCGTTGCGGAACGAGACGATGGGGTTGTCGAAGGCGACCGCGAGGTGCGTCACCTTCTCCGACGAATCGGCCAGCAGGCTGAGCAGCGACTGCACCACCCCCACCGCGCCCTTGAGGTCCTTCCCGTCGGGCGCCGCGTGCGCAGGCCGGTGGCTGTAGTGCGCCCGATAGAGTTCGTAGGTGCCGTCGACGAGGTGAACGCGCATCACGTCACGCGTCGCCGCAGAAGCGCGCGTACACCGGGCTCTCCTGGTCCTGGTTCTCGTGCTGCTCGATCTCTGCCTGGAGCTTCTCGAGCTTCGGCACCAGGGCCGCCTCGTCGGCGCCGCCCTGGTCGATGATCAGCTCCAGCGACTCGCGCCACGGGTAGAGCAGGTCGAGCGGGTTGGCCCCCTTGCCCGCGGCCGCCGCGCACAGCTCGGCCACCCGCACGAAGTCACCGGCGTCGAGCGCGACGTAGATCGGCCGCAGCAGCGCGTCAGAGGGGAAGAGGTCGATCAGCGCGGTGAACGCCTCGTCCTTGCGGAAGCCGTCGAAGTCGGGCTCGAAGCGCGCCAGCGTGCGCACCGCGATGGTGCCGGCCGCGTTGTCGAGCGCCTTCTGGAGGTGGGAGAGCACGTTGGGCTTCTTGCCCAGCCGGGCGAAGAGCCGCGCCGCGAGGTAGTGCGATTCGGGGTCGGTCGAGTCGACGGCGAGCGCCCGCTTGAGCAGCCCCGCGGCCTTCACCGGGTCTCCCTCGCGCACCGCCACGTCCTCCGACATCAGCCGCAGGCTCGGCGCGTGCTCGAGCTTGAGCCCGTCGACGACGAACTGCGCCGCGGTCAGCCCCAGGGTGGGGTTCTCGGCGAGGGTGTCGACCAGGCGATTGGCGATGCCGTGCAGCTCCCAGGTCAGGGTGTGCTTCTCGTCGGGGTCGGCGCTCTTCGCCTCGGCCGCGCGGATGAGCTCGAAGGCCTTCTTGAGCGACGCCTGCCCCGCGGGGGTCTTGGCGCTGACGCACAGGGCGAGGCCGAGCCAGGCGTGGCTCTGGGCATCGGCGGGGTCTTCCACCAGGCGCTCGCGGGCGAGCTTCTCGACGTTCTCGGGCTCCTGCTGAAGCCACGCGTCTTCGATGGGGTCGAGCTGGTCGAGGTCGTCGGCTTCCGTCTCGGTCTCGGACTCGGGTGCGTCGGGGCTCATGGCGGCCGAATGTACCTGCGCGCCACGAAAGCGATTTTGTCTTTCGCGATCGGCACCGCCGTATTCCCCTGAAGCGCACGGCGGCAAATCGGCCTCCGTGGATTCCCACCCTCACCAGCGCCGATCAGCCGCGCACCTGACGCGACCTGAAACGTCCAAGATATTGATTTCCTTCTAGCTTCCCCTTGGCGCGGCGTTCGCAACTCGCTATTCTATTGACAGCGGTTCTCTGAACTTCTCCCCACCGCCTCCGCCGCACCGGGAAAAACGAACATGTTCGACTGGCTGCACACGTTGTTCTCGCGAGATCTCGCCATCGATCTCGGCACCGCCAACACCCTCATCTACGTGCGCGGGATGGGCATCGTCTCGAACGAGCCCTCGGTCGTCGCCGTGCAGCAGGACGCGCGCGGCGGCAAGAAGGTGCTCGCGGTCGGCAAGGAAGCCAAGGAGATGCTCGGCCGCACGCCGGGCAACATCGTGGCGATTCGCCCAATGAAGGACGGCGTCATCGCCGACTTCGAGATCACCGCGGCGATGCTGAAGTACTTCATTCAGCAGGCGCACCAGCGGAAGTTCAACGTGAAGCCGCGCATCGTCATCGGCATTCCCTCGGGCATCACCGAGGTCGAGCGCCGCGCGGTGCGTGAAGCGGCAGAGAACGCGGGCGCCCGCGAAGTGCACCTCATCGAGCAGCCCATGGCGGCGGCGATCGGCGCCGGCCTGCCGGTGACCGAGCCCTCGGGCAACATGATCGTCGACATCGGCGGCGGCACCACGGACGTCGCGGTCATCTCGCTGTCGGGCATCGTGTACAGCAAGTCGGTGCGCATCGGCGGCGACAAGCTCGACGAGGCGATCATTCAGTACGTGAAGCGCAAGTACAACCTGCTCATCGGCGAGCGCACGGCCGAGCTGATCAAGATGGGCATCGGCACCGCGTACCCGACCGAAGAAGCGATGCACATGGAGATCAAGGGCCGCGACCTCGTGGCCGGCGTGCCCCGCACGCTCTCGGTGACGAGCGACGAGATCCGCGACGCGCTGGCCGAGCCGGTGAACGGGATCGTCGAAGCGGTGAAGATGACGCTCGAGCGCACGCCGCCCGAGCTGGCCGGCGACATCGCCGACCGCGGCATCGTGCTCGCCGGTGGCGGCGCGTTGCTCAAGAACCTCGACACGCTGCTGCGCGAAGAGACGGGCCTCCCGGTGTTCCTCGCCGAAGACCCGCTCTCGTCGGTGGTGATGGGCGCCGGCAAGGCCCTCGAGTCGCTCGACATGCTGCGCGCCGTGGCCACGCCCACGTAAACCCGTGGAGCGGCAGCGCTACGACGGGCTCGACGCCATTCGCGCGGGCGCGATGTTGCTCGGCCTCGCCTACCACGCGACCTACGCGTGGCTCCCCGAGGTGGGCCGCTGGTACTTCGTGGCCGACGGCTCGCCGGTCGAGGCGCTGGTCACGGTCACCGGCTTTCTCCACGCTTTCCGCATGCAGTTGTTCTTCGCGCTCTCGGGGTTCTTCTCGCACCTCGTGTTCGAGCGGCGGGGCGCGGGTGGGTACCTGGTCGATCGCAGCCGGCGCCTGCTGGTGCCCCTGCTCGTGGCCTTGCCGGTGGTGCTGGGGCTCGACGTCGCGCTGCGCCGCTGGAGCCACGCGCTGGGGCTGATGTCGCCGCAGTACGAGGTGGGCACGGCGTTCCGCGCGACGCCGCTGCACCTGTGGTTCCTCATCTACCTGTGGGTGTTCTGCGCGATCGCGTGGGCGGCGCCGAAGTGGGAGCTCCCCTCGCGCCTGGTGACGCGCGCGCTGCGGTTTCCCCCGGCGCTGCTGCTGCTGGCGATCCCCACCTGCGTGGGGCTGTGGCTGCACCCCGACAACCAGCCAGATGCGCACCTCTGGCCGATGCCCTTCGAGCTGTTTCACCATGGGCTGTTCTTCGCCTTCGGGTGGTGGCTGTGGCCGGCGCGCGAGGCGCTCCCGGCGTTGCGGCGGCATGGGTGGTGGTTGCTGGCCGCCGGCGTCACGCTGGGTCTCTTCGTCTACCGCGGCCCGCTGCAGTGGCAGCCGCTCGGACAGACGCTCTCGGGCCTGGTGGCGTGGTCGATGACGCTCGGCGCGCTGGGGATCGCCTTCGCGGTGCCGGCGCGAGAGCGGCCGTGGCTCCGCTTCCTCGTCGAGTCGTCGTACTGGGTGTACCTCGTGCACTACCCGGTGGTGCTCGCGCTGCAGGTGTACTTCGCGCAGCAGCAGGGCCCGGGGCTGGTGGAGTACGTGAGCACGACGGCGCTCACCTTCGGCTTCGCGCTGCTGACGTTCACCACGCTGGTGTGGAAGACGCCGCTCGGCCCGTGGCTCGGGGTGAAGCCGCGGGTGGTGAGCCCATGACCCGGCCGCGGGCTCGACTGGTGATCGCCGCGGCCGTCGTGGGCTTCGCCGCGGCCACCTCGCTGGGCTGGCCTCCGCTCGGGTTGGGGTGGGCGTTGGTGATGAGCCTCACCTGGGTGAGCAGCGTGGCGCTGGGCCGGTCCTTCTTCCGGGGTCGCGCCGCGATGTCGGCGCGGAGGTACGACGAGGCCATCGAGCACTTCGAGCGTTTCGTCGCCGCGGCGTCGACGAAGCGACTGCGGGCGCTGCGCTTGCTCTGGGTGGGGCTGCACACTTCCGACCCGGTCGCTCTGGCCCTCAACAACCTCGAGCTCAACGCGGGACGACTGCAGGCCGCGGTGGAGCCCCTCGAGCGGGCCGTGGCGCGCGACCCGCAGTACGCGGTGCCGCACACCAACCTGTGCGTCGCCTACGGATTGCTGGGTGACGCGGAGCGCGCCGAGGTGCACGCGCGGGCCGCGGTGCGTTCGGGCTTCAGCCACTCCAGGCTCGACACACTCGTCCGGTCTGCGCTCGCGAAGCACGCCGTCGAAGTCGGCCGACGGGTCTAGCGCGGGAGTGACCTCTCCCACCAGCGAAGCGGCGAGGGCGCAGGTCGCCGCTAAGATGGGGTCATGTTTCGACGCGTGGTCCTCGTGTTCCTGGCGCTCGCCGCGTGCAAGACGGCGCCTCCCGCGAGGGCCACTCCGACGCCGGGCGCCTCCGAGCCGACGCCGATGGCTGACTACGGCACGCCCGACCCGATGTTCGTGCAACGCGTGAGCAGCGCCGGGCGGTGGCTGGTGGCCTGCCAGGCCCGCACCGATACCGACGGCACGGGCGACATCGCGGTCACCGTCGGGCACCACGGCGATCTCGGCGGCGACGTGGTGCGGCCGTACCTCTTCCTCACCCCCGGGGCGGGCGAAGGCATCGAGGACGTCGTCACCACCGAGCCCTCGGGCCGCTGGCTGGTGGTGCTGCAGGCGCAGCGACTGGTGCTCATCGACGCCCTCACCCACCTGCGTGTCACGCTCGACGGCGTCAGTGCTTCGCTCGGTCCCGAGCGGTTCACCCTCGCCGACTTCGATCCCGACGCGACACGCGTGGTGTACCTGCGACAGCAGGGGGCGCGGCGGGTCGGGGTCGTGCGCGAACTCGAGAGCGGCCACGAGGCGCTGATCGACCCGGGCGTGGACGGCGTGTTGACGGTCTCGTTCCTCAACGCGAAGCACGTCGGCTTCCAGCTCGTGGTGGATGACACGGACCACGACGGCACGCTCGCCTGGCCGCGCCGCTACACCACGATGGCCGAGGGTCCGTGCGTCGGCGAGGCGCTCTCGGCGTCGTTCGGCCCTGTCCGTGGAGACGCCATCGCCACCCTCGTCGCCCCGAGCTCCGGCGGTCCGTCGCGCCGGCTCGCGGAGAACGAGCGGTTGGTGGGCACGCGCGTGGTCACGGTCGAGACGGGTCGACGCATCGCCGCGGCCGGTCTCGAGTGGGCGGGCGCGTCGTGTCAGCCGGAGGTCGTGCTCGTGGACCACCCCACCGAGCAACTCCTCGTGCGGTGCGCGGCGGTTGCCGGCAACGATCTCTACCTCGCCGGGCCCGGCGGGCTGGCCGCGCTCGGGGTCGCCTTCGATCGGAGCGAACCGATCTCGCGGCAGCGCGCGGCCCCTTGGATGCTGCGCGGCCAGAACGGCCTGGAGATCGACCTGCAGGCGAAGAAGGCGCGCCGCATTCCCGGCGCCAGCTCCGAGGGCGGCACCGGCACGCGGGCGCTGTGGACCACCGCGCGGAGCGACACGAAGCTCGACCTGGTGGTGATGAGCGCACTCTCAGACGATCGGCGGGCGTTCAGCCTCGAACGCGACCTCGACGACTTCCACCGCCCGTTCTCGACGGAACGCCTGGTGAGCCTCGAGGGTCAGCTGATCGACCTCGAGACTGCGAAGGTCGTGGGCCGGGTGCCCCCGCACGTTCGCGCGATGACTCCGGGGGCGTTGTTTCTCGTGGTGGACGGAAGGGGTCGCGACACCCGCGGGCCCGTGCGCTGGGTTCACGCGCTGCAGCCCTGAGCGCAGCAACGTGTGCGCCGCTGACGTCGTCGAGAAGGCCTCCCGGTGTTGTCTCGGTGGCACTGGAGGCAGGTCGGGGCTTCCGTGCGAGGGCCGCCCCGTGGATCAGTTGTGAGGCGCCGTCAGCGAGGCAGGCTGGATGCCAGGCAGGTGCAGGTTGCGCGACTACGCCTTCGGCGTTTCAGCAGTCCGGCGCGCTTCGACTTCGGTGCGCAGCGCTTCGAGCGACTCGGGCGATGGTGCCGGGGTCTTCGCGGCGGGCTTCTCGAGGCGGGCCAACCACGCTTCGCCAGGGCGCCACTGCGGCGCGAAGAGGTGGGTCATCGCGAGGCTGGCGCGGAGGAGCGCCTTGAGCGCGAAGGCGCCGACGACCCCGGCGAAGAGCACCAGGCCGATGGACGGCAGGAAGATGACGAAGAGGAAGCTGAGGATCAGCGCCGCGACGATCATCACCGGCGTCGCCATGCGCACCGACGTGGTGCCCGCGGCGCCCGGGAGCTCGCCGGCCTGGCCATCGACCGCCTTGATCTCCCAGCTCGTGGTGTTGAGGTAGTAACCGCCTTCGACTCGGGTCTGGCTGCTGTAGCGCTTCATGGTGTTTCTCCTTTCGGGGACAACCAAAAGGTATCCACGCGGGTTCGGTTGCCATCGGGTGCATGGTCCGAGGTGCGCGGCGCAGATGCCCGAGAGAGACCGGGGCAAACACCCGAGGCTTTCGAATCGTGCCTTCGTCGGCAGCTTGCGGTCCTGGGCCGGCGGCGCGAGGGCGCCGTTCGCGATACAAACGCCGGATGCTCCGCGCATCTGCCCTCGCACTCGTGCTGCTGGTCAGCGGTTGCCTCACACGCATCACTGGCGAAGACGCAGGCACCGGCGGAGGCGGCAGCGCGACCGGTGGCGGCAGCGCGACCGGTGGCGGCAGCGCGACCGGTGGCGGCAGTGCGACCGGTGGCGGCACTGCGACCGGTGGCGGCACTGCGACCGGTGGCGGCAGCGCGACCGGCGGCGGCAGCGCGACCGGTGGCGGCAGCGCGACCGGCGGCGGAGGGAACGCCAGTTGTACGACCGGCGACACCCGTCCCTGTGTCGGCCACTGCAACAACGTGGAGCGCTGTGCGGCCGGTACCTGGGGCGCGTGCGAAGCGACGTGCCCCGTCGGTCTCGCCTGCGTCAACGACGTGTGCACCTGCACCCCCGGCTCCTGCACCGGGTGCTGCAGTGGCAACACCTGCCGCGCCGGGACCGACCCGACAGCCTGTGGCACGGGCGGGGCGGCCTGCGACGCCTGTCCCTCCGGCGACAGCTGCAGCACCGGCGCGTGCAGCGGGTGCAACGCGACGACGTGCAGCGGCGGGTGCTGCTCCGGGGCGACGTGCAAGCCCACCGGGGTGAGCAGCTGCGGCGTGATGGGCGGCGCGTGCACGACCTGCGATGCGACGCGCGCGGACTCGTGCTCCACCGCGGGCCAGTGCCGCTGCGGCGCGGGCGGCCCCTGCGGAGCGGGACAACGGTGCGCGAGCGGCGCCTGTACCTGCGACGTGACGTCCTGTCCCACCGGGTGCTGCGCGGGGAGCGTGTGCCAGCCGAGCGCCTTCGCCACCTGTGGCACGGGAGGCGTCGCCTGCACCGCGTGCGTCGCCGCGAAGGCCGATCGATGCGAAACCGGCGCCTGCCGGTGCGGTGCCACCGCGGCGTGCAGCGGCGCGCTGCAGTGCACCAGCGGCGGCGCGCGCTCCACGACGGGGGTCGGCTTCGACGATCAGCAGGACCGCCTCGTAGTTCCGCCGGCCGCCTGGCCAGCCTCGACTTCTTCGTGGACCTTCGCGAGCTGGGTGCGCATCGCAGTGGACCGCAACGAGTACAGCGCCTTCTTCACCATCGAGCAGCCGGCGGGGCACTCGGTCGAATACAACGAGCTGCTCACGCTCGGCGACGGCACCACGCTCGTCTTCTGGGACCACACCACCGGCGCGGCGGCGACGCTCGGTCCGCTCACGGTGGGCACGTGGTACTTCGCGGCCGTCTCGGTCGGAGCGAACGGCGCCCTCTCGGTGTACCTCGCCCCCGAGGGCGGCTCGCTGGTGAAGCACACCGGCACGGCGGCGGTCCTCGACCACATCGAGATGTCCTACGTGGGCGCGTCGAACTTCGCGTTCGTCGAGTTCATCAACGGCTCGATGGCGATGACCCGGCTGTGGAACGGCGTGCTGAGCGACGCGGAGATCGCCACCGAGTTCGGCGCCACCACGCCCGTGCGCACCACCGGGCTCATCGGAGACTGGCGCCTCTCGGCGGCGGCGACGGCGGTCACCGACTCGAGCGGGCTGAGGCACGACCTCACGCGCAACTTCGGCGCGACGCACACCACGGTGACCGGCCCTGCGCTCGCGGGCGGCGCCGGCCCCGTCTGCCAGTGAGTCGAAGGCCCGGCCTCACTGCGTCGGCAGGAGGCAGGCGGGCTGACCGCGGTAGCGGTGCTTGAACGGCACGTAGACCATGCATGACTTCTGGCCGTCGGTGTCTTCGCAGACGTTCTGGCAGCTCTCGTAGTGCTGGCTGTGCTTGCGCTTGAGGGCCTGGCCGGTGCGAGTGTCGACGACGCGGTTGTAGGCGTCCGGTTGCTCGCTGCCCTCTTCACCCACGGAGTGCAGGCTGGTGATGACGCCGTTGGTGGTGCCCTTCTCCCACATGCCCCGCTTGTTCAAGATGGCGTCGGCCTGGGCGGCGACCACCTCGGGGTTGGGCTTCTCGCCGTCCACCGCGTAGGCGAGGCCGTGACCGACGCGCGCCATCTCGACGGCCAGCTTCGGGCAGCGCACCAGTAACCGCTTGTAGCCATCGACCTTGCCGTCGGAAGTGCAGTCCCATTCCTGGGCCGCGGCGACGGCGCTGGAGGCCTTGGCGAGCGTGAAGAGGTCCTGCGGCGTCCACCCGCCCCACTGGTGCACCGGGCCGTACGCCTCGAGCGTGTTGAAGCCGACCAGCCGCGTGCCCAGCCCCTTGTGCTCGCCCTCGAGGAAGGAGAACGAGTCGCCGTCGGTCCACCGCACCTCGACCCGCGCGCCGTTGAGGACGATCGCCCCGAAGGCATCGTGCTTTTCCTTGGGCGGCTTCTTCACGCGGCTGCCGCGACGCCTGCCGTCTTTGGGGGCGACGTCCGCGAGGGCGAGGGCAGAAGTCAGCAGGAGGCACGCCAGCAATACACGGTGGATCACGGCGCACTTATAGTCGCCGGTTTCCCAGGACACCCGCCCCCTCGGGAAATCACTACGTTGGGAGAGGTGAAACACCCCGCGGCGACGGACGTACGTGAAGGAGATCAGTGTGGCTGACAGCGAAGCAGCGTCAGACGAGGCGCTCATGGAACGGTTTTGTGAAGGAGATCAGCGCGCCCTCGAGGTGCTGTACGCGCGGCACGCCAACGGCCTGCACGGCTTCCTCGCGCGCATGGTGCGCGACGGGGCGCTGGCCGACGACCTGCTTCAGCAGACCTTCCTGTCTGTGGTGCGTTCGGCCGATCGGTACGAGCGGGGGGCGAAGGTGCACCCCTGGTTGTTGACCATCGCGGCCAACGCGGCGCGCGACACGTTGCGAAAGAAGCGGCAGCAGATCGAGCTGATGGTCGAGGTCCCCCCGGGCCGCGAACCGTCGGTGACCCCGGAGCACTCGGACCCCTCGGCGCGGAGAATCATCGAAGCGGCCTTCGCGGCGCTGCCCGAACAACAGCGTGCGGCGGTGCTCATGCACAAGGTGCACGGGCTCTCGTTCGAAGAGATCGGCCGCGCGCTCGACATCACCGCGACCGCGGCCCGCATTCGGGCGCACCGCGGCTACGAGAAGCTCAGGCCCCTGCTGGAGAAGCTGTCGTGACCGATCCCCTGACGTTGCTCGCGCCCCCACTCCCCTCGCCCCGGGCGCTCGAGGCCGTGCGCGCCGCGATGCTGGCGGAGTTCGCCAAACCCCGCACCACGTGGAAGACGCACACCCTGCGGCTCGTCGCTGCTTCCCTGGGGTTCGCGGGGCTGATCGCCCTCGGCGCGCTGGGCTCGGGCGCGGCCGAGCCGTCCACCCTCGCGGCGCGCTGGCTCTCGCTGGCAGCCCTGGCGCTGGTCGGCCCGCTGCTGGCGTACGGCGCAGCGAAGCCCGGGAGCGCGTGGCTGCGGCGCGCGACGTGGGCCCTGGCGGCGCTCGCGGCGGTGGCGCTGGTGGTGACGCGCCCCGCGGAGGTCGCCTCGCTCTCTTCGACGCCCGAGTGGGTGTGCACCGTTTCGCACCTCGCGGTGGCGCTGCCGGCGATGGGGGTGGCCCTGCTGCTGCTGCGCGGCATGGCCTTCCACCTGGGGCGCTCAATCGCGGCCGGGCTCGCAGTGGGGACGACCGGCGCGCTGCTCGGTGAGCTGCTCTGTGGCCGCAACGCAGCACACATCGCGGTGTTCCACCTCGCCTCGTGGTCGCTCGCAGCCATCGCCGTGGTTGCGCTGTCCGCGACGTCGAAACGAAGGTCCTTCGCGCCCTGAGGCGAGGGCCGGCAACTGGACGGCTGGGCTTTCGGGTGTCCGCGGTCGCATCCGGCAGTAGCGTCTGCAGGTGATGCAAATTCAGGCTCCCCACTGCCAGTCGTGCGGCGCGCCCATCGAGGTCCCCGAGGGTGCGGCGCGGGTGGTCTGCGGCTACTGCAACGCCGCGCTGGTCATCGAGCAGGAGCGGGTGTCGACCCGCCGCCCGAAGACCGAGGCGCGCGCCCACGACGACGACGACGAAGCGCCCTACCCCGAGCCCGACGCCACGCTGTGGGCCCGGGTGTACCCGCGCTTCGAACTCTCGGTGATCGAGCAGCGCGTTCCCCACGCGGTGCCCGAGCTCTTTGCGGGGCTGGAGCTCGCTGACGAGCGCTTCGCCTTCGTTTCGCTGCGGGTGGTGGACAAGGACGGGCGCCCGGTCGCCTGGCCGCTCGACGGCGCGTTCGAGGCGCTGCGCGGTTCACTCGAAGACGACGGAGACCCCGGGCTCGCCGCGAACCTCGCGCTCGAGACCCTGTGCCGGGCGCCGTTCGATCACCGGCTGGAGTGCGCGGTGGTGCTCTTCGAGCCCCGGCACATGCGCTGCACCCCGTACGCCTCGGGCGTGGCGTCCGGGCTGTTGTGGGCGTCGGGCGAAGAGGGGCGCACGGTGTCGGTCGACGGCCACCGCGGCGCGCTCGAGCGGAAGATGCTGCGCGAGGCGTCGGATCACTTCTCGAACGGCCGGCCGATCCAGCTCGCCGAGGGGGACCTCATCCTCATTCCCTCCGCGGGGTACATGGGGCGGGGGGCGCGCGGGTACTCCGAGGGGCCGCGGGTGATCAACGAGGTGGCCAACGCGCAGCTCGGGGAAGAGCCGCTGCGCATCGTGACGCTGGCGAAGAACGCGTTCTGGACCGAGTTCCAGAAGCAGCGCCGCTCGGTGACGGCGCCGGTGGGCGACGTGCGGGTGGCCGCGATTCGCGCCATCTCCCCGCCCCTGGTGACCGAGCTGTCCCGCGAGCTGGTGCCGCGCAGCTTCCGAAGTCGCCGCTACGACTTCAGCGCGCTGACCCTCGCCGCTGACGCCCTCGAGCTGGCGCCGCTGCACACCGACCGGCAGGTGCTGGTCTGGCTGTCTCCGGTCATCGGCGGGTTGCCCGAGGGCTCGATGCAGAAGGCCGTCGCAGCGATCAAGGAGGTCCTCGACGGCGAGGCCGGCGACAACGACAACCCACGCGCCGCGGGCCGGGCGGCGCTCACGGCGCTGGGGCTCCCGCCGGACTCGGTGCGGCTGGCGGTGGTGCAGTTCCTCGATGCCTTCGAGCGGGTGAAGTACTTCCGGCACAACTGGAAGCAGCCGGTGGCGCTGGGGCCGCGCGGCATTCGCGGCGACGGCATGCAGCAATTCGACGAGGGCGGGGAGGCCACGGTGCACGAAGGCAGCCGGCTCTTCTTCCCCGGCGCGCTCCTCTACGAAGGGCAGCATGCCGAGGCGGCGTCGCTGTCGACGGTGTGGCGTGGCGGCAAGGCCTCGCGGCTCTACGCGGCGTTCACCTCGCACTGGAAGACGAAGAAGACCGAGCGCGCGCTGCTGCAGCTCGCGTTGGCCGCCCTCAGCGACGAGCCGGGTTCAGCGCTCGGAGGGCTGGCGCTCGTCACCGGTGGGCCGACACCCTGACGCGAGGGCGACGTCGAGCCACGGCCGGGTGAGGAGCAGCTGCTGATCAGCCCGCAGGGACACCAGCATCGCCTCCAGGCGGGTCAGCGCGTCGTCGCTCATGGGGACGCCTTGTGCACCCCGCCCATCGAGTCCACGTGTTGCCGGCGCAACAGGCGGGTCACGGGCCGCGCGTCGCGCTACCCTCCCCCGCACGGCCATGGCCCCGCTCCAACACGGCGTTCTCCCCCGGACCCTCCTCGCGAGGAGCCACGAGAAACGTTCGATGAAGGTGTCGCAGGCCGTCATCGACACGGTCGCGCTCGAGGTGCCCGGGGTCTACGCGCGGCTGAAGACGCGCCCTGAAGGGCTGACGGCCGACGAGGCCGTGGCGCGCCTGGCCGAGCACGGGCAGAACGTCCTCGCGAAAGACCGGCGCCCTGGTTTCTGGCGCTTGTTGTGGCGCTCGGTGATCAACCCGCTGGTGATCCTGCTCGCGGCGCTGGCGACGGTGGCCTTCGCGACGGGCGACGCGCGGGCCGGGACGATGATGGTCCTGATGATCGGGCTGAGCGTGGGCCTGAAGCTGGTGCAGGAGACGAAGGCGAACAACGCCGCGGCGAAGCTCAAGGCGATGATCGCGGTGAAGGCGACGGTGCTGCGCGACGGAGCGGCGCAGGAGGTTCCCGTCTCGCACCTGGTCCCGGGCGACGTCGTGCAGCTCGCGGCGGGCGACATGATCCCCGGCGACGTGCGCCTGGTGCAGGCCAAGGACCTGTTCGTGCTCCAGGGCTCGCTCACCGGCGAGAGCTTCCCGGTGGAGAAGTTCGTCGCCGAGCGCAAGGTCGGCAACGGGGCGCCGCTCGAGCTGACCTCGGTCGCCTACCTCGGCACGAGCGTGGGCAGCGGCACGGCCAGCGGGGTGGTCGTCGCGACTGGCAAGGACACCTACCTGGGAGGCATGGCCGAGGCGCTCCAGGAGCACGCCCCCCCGACGGCGTTCGACCGGGGCATCTCACGCTTCACCCTGCTGATGATGGGGTTCATGGCGGTGATGGTGCCGTTGGTGTTCGTCATCAACGGGCTGACGAAGAGCTCGTGGCGGGAAGCGTTCTTCTTCGCCCTCGCCGTCGCGGTGGGGCTGACGCCCGAGATGTTGCCGATGATCGTGACCATCTGCCTCTCGAAGGGGGCGGTCGCGATGGGCAAGAAGAAGGTCATCGTCAAGCGCATCAACGCCATCCAGAACCTCGGGGCGATGGACATCTTGTGCGTCGACAAGATCGGCACGTTGATCCGGGACGAGATCATCCTCGAGAAGCACTGCGACGTGACCCTGCGCGAAGACGACGGCGTGCTGGCGCTGGCCTACATCAACAGCCACTTTCAGACCGGGCTCAAGAACGTGCTCGATCGCGCAGTGCTGGCGCACGAGGAGACCCACGTGCACGCCGGGGTGCCCGCGCTGGTGAAGGTCGACGAGATCCCCTTCGACTTCGAGCGGCGGATGATGTCGGTCGTGGTGCGCACGCCCGCGGGCCAGGACCGCCTCATCTCGAAGGGGGCCCCCGAGGCGATCTTCCCGAAGTGCACCACCTTCCGGCTCGACGGCAAGCTCCTGCCGATGGACCACCCGCACCTCGAGGAGCTGAAGAAGGAATACGAGCGCCTGAGCGCCGACGGGTTCCGGGTGCTGGCGATCGCCACCCGCGAAGAACCGCCGCGCGGGCCGGTGGAGATGCACGCCACGCCGTACGGCAAGGCCGACGAGCGCGAGCTGGTGCTGGAGGGCTACGTCGCGTTCCTCGACCCGCCCAAAGAGAGCGCGCTGGCGGCGATCGCGGCGCTCGAGCGCCACGGGGTGCGGCTGAAGGTCATCACCGGCGACAACGAGCTGGTGGCGCGCCACGTGTGCGGCCACGTGGGGCTGGTCGCCGATCGCCTGCTGCTGGGTGACGCGGTGGAGGCGATGAGCGAGGCCGAGCTCGCGGAGGCGGCGGAGGACACGGTGCTCTTCGCGCGCGTCTCGCCGGCCCACAAGCAGCGGATCATCAAGGCGCTCCAGTCGCGTCAGCACACCGTGGGGTTCATGGGCGACGGCATCAACGACGCGCCCGGGCTGCACGCCGCCGACGTGGGCATCAGCGTCGACACCGCGGTGGACATCGCCAAGGAGTCGGCGGACATGATCCTCCTCGAGAAGTCGCTGCTGGTGCTCGACGAGGGGGTGCTCGAGGGGCGCAAGGTCTTCTCGAACATCATCAAGTACGTGCGCATGGGGGCCTCGAGCAACTTCGGCAACATGTTCAGCGTGCTGGGGGCGAGCCTCTTCGTGCCCTTCCTGCCCATGCGGCCGATTCAGATCCTGGCGAACAACCTGCTCTACGACCTGGGCCAGACCGCCATTCCCACCGACGCGGTGGACGACGAGCGCATCCAGGCCCCGCGCGCGTGGGATCTCAAGGAGCTGACGCGGTTCATCCTCTTCATCGGGCCGTGCTCGTCGATCTTCGACTACACGACGTACTTCCTGATGTTGTGGGTCTTCGGGTGCTGGGACGTCTCGACGCCCGAGGCGGCGGCGCACAGCGAGAGCCTGTTCCAGACGGGGTGGTTCGTGGAGAGCCTGCTCACCCAGACGCTGATCATCCACGTGATCCGCACCAACAAGATCCCCTTCTTCCAGAGCCGGGCGTCGCCGTTCCTCATGGTCACCAGCCTGGCGATCATGACGGTGGGTGTCGTGCTGCCGTTCACCTTCCTCGGCCGGTACCTCGGGTTCAGCGCGCTGCCGCCGGCCTACTGGGGGTACCTGGCGCTCACGCTGCTCTGCTACGGCCTGCTCACCCAGGGCGTGAAGACGGGGTTGCTGCGGCTGCGGTGGATCTGAAGGCGGGTGAATATTTACCGGGGCCACCTGTCGGGGGCGCGTGCGAACCCTCTTCCTGACCGCATTGATCGCCGTGCCTGCCGTCGCCCAGACCGTCTACTCGTGGGAAGACACGGACGGCGTTCACTACACCGATGACCCCACGCAGGTCCCGAAGCGGGGCAAGGTCGAGGCGATGCTCGTCGATGCGGCCCCCTCCCCGCGCTCCGCGCCGAGGACCCTCGCGGCGTCCTCCCCGGCGCCAGTCGCACCCGAGCCCACCTCGGCGCCGCTCAACGAGCGCGAGTGGCGTGAGCGCTTCGTGAGCGCGAACCGACGCATCACCACGTTGCGCCAGAGCCTCGCGGCGCTGGAGTCGAGCCTCCCGCCGCGGACCGAGTGCATTCCCCAGCCGCTCATTCCGGTGGGCACGGTGCAGGTCGGGTCGGTCGGCGGCGCGCCCATCACTGCGTCGCCTGGCAGCCAGCTGGTCACCAGCAACGGCGTCACCACCCTCGTGAACGGGCGGCCGGTCTTCTCGCCGGCGGCGCGCTGCCAGTTGAACCCCGAGCACGACCGCATTCAGCTGCAGATCGCGCAGAAGGGCGTGGAGCTGCGGGACGCGCAGACCGACCTCGAGCAGCTCGATCGCCAGGCCTCGTACGACGCGGTGCCGCGGGAGTGGCGTCGCGGCTGGTGAAGGCCCGACTCAGAGCGCCTTGCGCGGCGGCAACGCGACGTTCGCCACCAGCAACCCCATCACCAGCGCACCGGCGATGAGCACGACGTCGGCGAGGCCCGAGAGCCCCGTCACCGCGTCACCCGAGAGCAAGGTCTCGAAGCTGCGGAACGAGAGCGCGCCGGGGACGAGCAGCAGCATGCCGGGCATGAGGAAGACCTGCGCGGGGCGCCCGGTGGAGCGGGCCCAGAGGTTGGCGCCGATCGCCAACACCAGCGCGGTGAGGAAGGCGGCGTGGGCGCCGGGCAACGGGCGGGTGAGCAGGGTGACGCCCCACACCAGCGCGCTCGACGCCAACGCGATGAACAGCTTCTTCCGCGGCAACCCCAGCAGCACGCCGAAGCCGAACGCGGCGAAGAGCAGCGCGACGAGCTGGATCCACCACGCGGCCGGGTCGCGGGCGATGGCGGGCGCCGCGTGGAGCCCCATGGCGTTCTCGAGGGAGACCACCACCGCGATGCCGAAGACCAGCGAGAGCAGGGTCACCGCGGCGTGCATCAGGCGCGCGGTGCCGGCGACGAGGTTGCGGTAGGTGAGCTCCGCCAGGCCCGTGGTGAGCGTCAGCCCCGGCAGCAGGGGGATGATGATCGACAGCACCAGCACCTCGCGGCTGTGTCCCGGCCAGATGAGCGTCGAGACCCACGCGGTCATCGCGGCGACCAGGCCGCCGATGAAGTTCTCGAGTACCCGCACGCCCGGCTTGTCGCTGAGCAGGAACATGAGCCCCCGCAGCAGCACGCCGCCCAGCCCGGCGAGGATGGCGTCGGTGACCCCGCCCCCGAAGGACACCGCGGTGCCCGCGCTCGACGCCGCGCTGGCCAGCAGCTGCATCCCCACGTTCCACGGCGGGGGCCGACGGAGCACGTCGCGGATCTTCAGCCGCGCCTCCGGGATGGTGAGGGTGCGATCGACGACCTCGTTGAGGAGCTCGTCCAACGCCGAGAGCCGCTCGAGATCGTTGGTCCACTCGCTGACGCGAACCATGGTGGTCAGCGAGGGCTCCCCGTTGGGCGTACGCAGCCCGATGAAGAGCCCGGTGGGCACGGCGAAGACGTCGGCCTCGTGGCCCTCGTGGCGCGCGACCGTCACCAGGAGGTCCTCGAGGCGGTGCGTCGGGCACCCCGCCGACATGAGCGCGCTGCCGAGCTCGACGAGGTAGTCGACCAGCAACTGGGGGCTGAGCGCGGGCGCCACGCGCCCCCCATACACGAGTAAGCAGTCGCGCATGGCGAAGCGTCACTGGCTGATGAAGAGCGAACCCGACGTGTATTCCATCTCGAAGCTCGAGCAGGACGGCACCACGGGCTGGGAAGGGGTGCGCAACTACCAGGCGCGCAACTTCATGCGCGACGAGATGAAGGAAGGCGACCTGGTGCTCTTCTACCACTCGAACGCCGAGCCCTCGGGCGTGGCCGGGGTGGCGAAGGTGCACGGGGCGCCGGTGCCCGACCCCTCGCAGTTCGACAAGAAGAGCGATTACTACGACGCGGGGAGCGCGAAGGACGAGCCGCGGTGGATGATGGCCCGGCTGGCCTTCGTGGAGCGCTTCGCGAAGGTGGTGCCGCTCGAGGTGATGAAGGCCGACCAGTCGCTCGAGGGCATGCCGGTGCTGGCGAAGGGGCAGCGGCTCTCGGTGCAGCCGGTGTCGCCGGCGCACTTCGCGCGCGTGCTCAAGCTCGCGGGTGCGAAGACGAAGGCCTGACACGTTTGCTTGACCTGCGCGCCCAGACTGGCGAACACCCCCGGCATGACGACGTACGTGACGGCGCAGCAGGCGGTACAGCACATCAAGTCGGGCGATCGGGTCTTCGTGCAGGGCCAGGCGGCGACGCCGATGGTGCTGCTCGAGGCGCTGACGGCCCGGGCGGGCGAGCTGCGCGACGTCGAGACGGTGCACCTCCACCTCGAGGGCACCGCGCCGCATGCCCAACCGGCCGTGGCCGCGGCGTTCAGGCCCAACGCGCTCTTCGTGGGGCCCAACCTGCGGCTCGCGGTGGCCGAGGGCCGCGCCGACTACACGCCGATCTTCCTCTCGGAGATCCCCCGCCTCTTCCGCGCTGGGCTGATGCCGCTCGACGTGGCGATGGTGCACGTCAGCCCCCCCGACGCGCACGGCTTCGTGAGCCTGGGCGTCTCGGTCGACGCGACGATCTCCGCGGTAGAGTGCGCGAAGCTCGTCATCGCGCAGGTGAACCCGCGGATGCCGCGCACGCTGGGTGACGGCGGGGTGCACGTCTCGCGCTTCGCCGCGCTGGTGGACATCGACGTGCCGCTCTTCGAGCACGCGGTGGTGGAGAGCAACGAGGTCGAGCGCGCCATCGGCCGCCTGGTGTCCGAGCTGGTGGAAGACGGCGCCACGCTGCAGATGGGCATCGGCGCCATTCCCGACGCGGTGCTGCGCTCGTTGACCTCCCACCGGAAGCTGGGCGTGCACAGCGAGATGTTCAGCGACGGGCTGTTGCCGTTGATCGAGAAGGGCGTGATCACCAACGAGTTCAAGGCGCGCCAGGCAGGCCGCACGGTCGCCAGCTTCGTGACCGGCACCCGCAAGCTGTACGACTTCGTGCACGACAACCGGTCGATCGAGCTGCGCGACTGTGCCTACGTCAACGACACGATGGTGATCCGTCGGCACCCCCGGGTGACGGCGATCAACTCGGCGATCGAGGTCGACGTCACCGGGCAGGTGGTGGCCGACTCCATCGGCGAGCGCATCTACTCGGGCGTCGGCGGGCAGATGGACTTCATCCGCGGGGCGACGTTGTCGGAGGGCGGCAAGGCGATCATCGCCCTGCCCGCGGAGACCTCGAAGGGCGAGAGCCGCATCACCTCATCGCTCAAGGCCGGCGGCGGCGTGGTCCCCACGCGCGCGCCCGTGCGCAACGGGGTGACCGAGCACGGCGTCGCGGACCTCTACGCCAAGTCGCTGTCGGCGCGCGTGCAGGCGATGACCGCGATCGCCGCGCCGCGCCACCGCGAAGGCCTGGAGAAAGAGGCGCGCCGCCGCAACCTGTGGCGCCCGGCGCCCTGAGCCTCCCTGTCACTTCAGTTATTTTTGAAGAATTGCGCTCTCTGAAGCACATTACGCACGACAATGTGCCTTATCGGGCACTTCTTTGCGAAAAAGAACCGAACGGTAGCTCCCTCTTCCCGACAGCGAACTCGCGTTCA
>JBBRUE010000021.1:0-19690 GCA_038248085.1 Myxococcales bacterium
CCGCGAGTTTGCCGTGGCGTTGAGCAGCGCGGCGTCGGCGTTCAGCTGGAGGAAGGATCTCCGGTCGCAGTTCGTCGGTCGCCACTTCGAGCCACGTCGCAAGGAAGAGGAGTCGCTGCGCGAGCAGCTCGCCCGCATTCCGCCTCCGGTGCCGCGCGTCGAGACACCCGCGATGACGGTGCTCCCACCGTTGCGGAAGATGCCGGTGGTGGTGCAGCGCGCGCCGACCACCCCGCGCGTCGTGGTGACGCCGATCCTGAAGCCGAAGTCGAAGCGCCCGCAGCGCGTCCTCGTGGTGCCGCTCGTCGCGTTCGCGGCCGCGGTGCTGGGGTTCGTGGCGACGCAGGTGCTGACGGGTCCGGAGCCGAAGCCGTGGGTGGCTCCGCTGGTCTGGCTGGACGATGCGGCGACCGAGGGGACGCAGGTCGAGGGCGTGGTGGCGACGGCCTGCACCGACGCGTGTTCGCGCGAGCCGGAGTTGCTGCTGCTCGAGCGCCGCTCAGAGACCGAGGCGGTCGCGCCGAAGGTGAAGCGCCCCGCGCGCAGGCGGAGCGAGGAAGCCCCGCTGCCGCCGTGGCTCACCCGCCGACACCGCTGAATCCGCGCGCGCGCTCCGGGAAGTGTTGCGTTGAGGGCGGAAGACCGAAGTGGCTGGCCTGGCAACGCTCGGGATGGATTGAGGGTGCTCCCGAGCCAACCCGACGCAATGCCGCGGCACCGTTGGCGGCGTTGATCATCGCCAGCCCGACACGACCGGGGCCAACGCTCAAAGAGTTGAGGCACCTCGCGCGAAGTCGTGGGGCCGGCCCGGGTCGAGCAGTGCCGCACGCCACCTTCGCGGCCACGCCCATCAAGGCTCGGAACTCCGACGCGCACCTGCACGCGCGCTGCGCCTCAACGCGACCGATGCCGATGAAGGAAAACCCTTGCTGCCGCAAACTTCGGTCGACAGACCGTTCGTCGTCGAACTCTTCAGCCGTACCGTTCCCAATCGCGTGAGTGAGGACAGCGTTGCCACGGCCACGCCGAACCACAGCGCGAGACCGAACATCAATGAGCCGAAGGTCTTCATGGCGCAGCACGTAGCCGGACGCGCGCGCACCGACGGTCAAGAGCCGGTCATTTTCTGGTGTCAGTCGTGCGTCGCGTTCGGACCCGACCCACGCGCCTGGTGAGACCCTCTCGTCGCGCCCGTGGTGCACGCGCGCGAGCTGACGACGCGTTCGACGTTGATTGGGTGTGCACGATCAGTTGCCGCCCGGGTGACCGACATTTGGCCATCGGCACCCGCGTCACCGCGAGTAGCGCAGCACCCGGCCGCGGAAGCGTTCGTAGAGCTCCGGGGCCGCCTCGACCGCGGTCCACGCGAGGCTGAACCCCAGCGCCTCCATGTCCCGGGTGAACTTCGCCCGGTGTCCGCGGTTCGGGTCCACCAGCACCACCTTCCCCCCGGGCGCGAGGTGCGCGTCGATGAAGCGTGACAGCACCTCCGGCTGGCCGTGGTCGTAGAGCACGTCACTGCCGATGATCAGCTCGAACTGCCCGAGCGTCGGGTCAGGCCGGGCCCAGTTCGCCACCCGGTACGGCAGCGCGCCCAGCGCGTTGAGCGCGAGGTTCTGGGCGAGGAACTCGGGCACCAGCGGGTGACAGTCGCTCGCGGTCACCAGGCCCCCGCGCCGGTGGAGCACGAGGCTCGCCAGCGCCAGCCCGCACCCCACCTCGAGAATGCGTCGTCCCGCGAGCGGCTCGCTCACCATCGCCTGGGCCAGCACCCGGCCCGACGGCCAGAGCACGCCGAACAACGGCCACGCCTCTTCCGAGATGCCCGCCAGGGCCGCCGCACCGTCCGGGTCAGAGAACTGGTTGCGGTCGACCAACGAGCGCAACTGCAGCGCCGGCCCGCACGACAGGATGGTCTCGGTCTTCGTCTGGTAGCCCGGCGTCGCCTTCACCACGCGGCGCAAGGTACACCGTGTACGCTGCCCGGCCCATGAGCGCCCCTCTCACCGTGGAGCAGCTCCTCGCGCTGCACCCCTGGCCCGCGGAGCACGCCGCCATCCCCCGACTCGAGTGGCTGTGGCACTTCGAGGTGCCGCTGTCCGTCGAGCAGCTCTGGCCGCTGGTCGCCGACACCTCCCGCATGAACCGCGCGCTCGGGGTGGCTGAGATGAAGTTCGAGAGCCGCGGCGACCGGCGCTGGGGCACCTCGCGGCCCGGGGGCATCGCGCACGCGTGGGTCGAGGTGCCGTGGAACTGGGTCGTCGGCCAGTGGCTCGAGTCGGTGCGGCTCTATGAGCGCGGCTTCTCGAAGGTCGTCTACGCCGTGTTCACCCTCACGCCGCTGGAGCCTGCGAAGACGCGCGTCTCGATCTACTTCGGCGCGATTCCCCGCGGGTTCATCGGCCGCCTCGCGCTCTCGATGGGCTTCCCCGCGCTGGAGAAGGACTTCCGCCGCGTCTTCGCCGAGGTCGCCGCGCAGGTGACGGCGATGCAGCCGGTCTTTCAGCTCCCCGGGCCGTCCGCGCTCTCACCCGAGGCCGAGACCAAGCTCACGTCGGCGCGCGTGAAGCTGGTGGCGCATGGGCTCGACGCCGGGCTCGTCGATCGGTTGATCACCTTCATCCGCGCGGGCGACGAAGAAGACCTCTACCGGATCCAGGTGCGTGAACGGGCGCGGGCCTGGGGCGTGGCCGATGAGCAGCAACTGCTCCGCGTCGCGTTGCATGCCACGCGCGAGGGCTTGCTGGAGATCAGCTGGGACATCATCTGCCCGCACTGCCGCGGGGTGACAGAGGAGAGCGACTCGCTCGGCGCGCTCTCGGCGAAGGGCGCGTGTGGTGTCTGCGAGGTCGACTTCACGACCGACGCCGCGGAGTCGGTGGAGATCACCTTCCACGTGCACCCCTCCATCCGCGCCGTGGCCCACCGCACCTTCTGCAGCGCGGAGCCCGCGACGAAGGAGCACATCCGGATCCAGCGCGACCTGAAGGCCGGCGAGACGGTGCGGGTGACGCCGAAGCTGCCGCCCGGCACCTACCGGCTGCGGCTCCACGGGCAGAAGACGTACGGCTCCCTCGACGTCGTGGCAGGGCGCGAGGGTGGCGTGCCGTGGAAGGCGAGCAGCGTCGCGCGGCACCAGGCGGGTACCGAGCCGGCGCTGGAGCTCACCAACGACAGCGCCACCTCGCAGCGCTTCGTGCTCGAGGCCGCGCGCTGGAGCGACCACGCGCTGCGCCCCGGCCAGCTCTTCAGCCTGCAGGAGTACCGCGACCTCTTCAGCGAGGACTACCTCGCCGCCGACGTGCAGCTCGCCATCGGGGAGCAGACCATCCTCTTCACCGACATCGTCGGCTCGACCGCGATGTACGCCGCGCGTGGTGACCCGGCCGCCTTCATGGAGGTCAAGAAGCACTTCGCCGAGGTATTCCCCCTCGTCGCGAAGCACCGGGGCGCGGTGGTGAAGACCATCGGTGACGCGGTGATGGCGGCCTTCAGCGAGCCCCTCGACGCGGTGAAGGCGTCGGCCGACATCCACGCCTGCTTCCACGGGGAGCGCACCGACTCGGCGACGCGGCTGCGCATCTCGCTCAACACCGGGCCGTGCATCGCGGTGAAGCTCAACACCGGGGTCGACTACTTCGGGCAGACGGTCAACCTCGCGGCGAAGCTGCAGTCGCTCGCCGAGGCCGGCGACGTCGCGATGAGCCACGCGGTGTGGAACGCGCGCGGCGTGAAGGACTGGCTCGCCGGCCGCATGCTCGAGGAGGTCAGCTACGAGTCGAAGGCGCTCAGCGCCCCGGTGCTGGTGAAGCGGTGGTGCTGCTTCGCGAAGTAGCGCCGTGGACTGATCAGGGCGAGCTCGTCGGCCGCTCGAGAGATGGGTGCGAAGACCTGCGTCGGATCGTCGAGCGGCAGCTCAACCTGACTGCGCGTAGGTCTCGACGTGGGCAAGCGCACTGCGGACCACGGACTGCGCATTGACCACGTAGATCGGCGTCTGGCTTGCCCAGGCGAACCGCAGCGCATCGAAGAGCAGCGCATGCGCAAAGCTTTGAGTGAGCACGCGCACGTTGAGAAAATCGAGCGCGACGGGCTCGCGCTTCATGAGCCGGGGAAGCAGTTGTCCTTGAACCAGCTTCTGTGCCTCTTCGTTGTTTTCCACGAAGGCACTGACGAGGAAGCGTTGAACACGCTCCGGCGGGGCCTCGAACTTGAGCCACTCGGTCGTCAGCCTGCGTGGAGTGCGCTGGCGAGCGAGTTCGCTGATGTTCTCGAAGAGTTCGCCAAAGTCACGCTGGCTCTCGGCAGCGATCTCGAAAGCGACCAGGGTTCCCGGGTATCCAACCGAGAGGCGCTGGATCCTCAGGGGCAGATCTGGGTCGATGACCAGACCGGCCTGACCTGACGCAACGAGCAAGCGACCGTTGAGCGCCTTCGCCATCTCGGAAACGTAGAAGAGACCGAGCCCCGCGTTCTCCAGCCCTCCCGCACGCCCCGGCGCAAACGCCCCGGAGTGATACGGCCAGAGGGCCTGCTCGAGCGCGACGTCGTCCTCCTGCACGTCTGGGTGGGTCCGCGAGAGCGTTTGACGAATTCCTTCTCCGGTGTCGACCACCGCGACTTGAAAGACCGGCTTGCCTTGATGTCGACCTCGATCGTTGAGCTGCGCGCCCACGACGGCTCCCAGGAGGTCGTTGCTGTGCTGCAACACATTCCGCAGCAACTCGATGATGACGTATTCGATGGTCAGCCGAGCGGACTGACGCTCCTTGAGGCCGGCAGCCAGGAGTTCGGCGATTCCAAACGCGACCGGCTTGATGTCTTCCTCGTCGGAGACGCGAGAGAGTCGAACCGTTCTCCCCGTCTCACCCGCGATCGGGCCTCCACTGCCCTGGACAACCTCGTCGAAGCCCACCGCCACCGAAAATCGCTGTGCGTTTGAACCGGCCTCCCAATCAACCTGCAGCGGAGCAGGGCGCTCTCGTCGGGCCAGGGCCCCGATGGCCGCGAGTGCGAAGAGCTCAGTCAACGTGACGTGTCGAAGATCGAGGCGCCCCCCTGCGGTCGCGACAGCACGGAGGAATCGCTCGGGTTCCTGAAGGGTGAATGCCTGGGGCGTAACGGCCGGGCTCATGAGTGGACGCTTAGCACGGGGGAAGCCGAACGCTGTCGAGCCCCACAGAAGACCCGGCTCGCAAGAATCAGAGTCACGCAGGGAAGATGGAAGCAGCGCGCCCGCCAGTTCGACGGGGTGGCGCTGCGGTTGCGCTGCGGCTGATCAGGGCGTCGGGTCGGTGCAGGACGACGTGGTCGTGGACGGGGCGCAGACGTTGTTGATGCAGTCGTAGCTCTGGCACTCCTGGTACCTGGTGCACGCCGCGCCGCCGCCCTTGCGGTTCGCGCAGACGCCGGTCGTCACCGTCGAGGTCGCCGTGCAGTACAGCGCGCTCCCGCTCCCACACTCGGCGGAACCGTTCGCGTACGAGCACGACGCGCCGACGCTCTTCGGGTTGGCGCAGACGCCGGTGGGCATGCTGTTGGTCGCCGTGCAGTAGAGCGGGCTGAGGCACTGGTTGTAGGACCCGGAGTACGTGCACGCGGCGCCGGCCGGCTGCGAGGCCTTGCACACGCCTGGCGTCGTCGGGGACGTCGCGGTGCAGAACAGCCCGGTCGCGCACTCGAACGCGGTGCACGTCTGGTCCGCGGTGCGTAAGGCCGAACACGTGCCCGTCGTCTGCCCCGTGGGCTTGTTGCAGAACAGCGCCGACTTGCACTCCGACCCCGAGGTGCAGCTCGCTCCCACGTCGCCGTGACCGACGCACACGTTGGCCGCGGAGCAGGTCAGGTCCATCTGGCACCGCCGCACGCTGTCGCAGGCCCCGCCCGGGGTGACCAGCCCGATGCAGCTCCCGGTGACGCACTGCAGCCTCTGGCCGCACAGCAGGTCGGCCACGTCACACGGTTGTCCGACGCTCTGAAACACAGAGGCCACGCAGACCTGGGCCGTGCTGCAGCGCGCCGGCGTCACGCAGGTGCGCGCGAGGGTGGAGCCGCCCGTCGGTGCACACGACTGGCCGACCGGGACGAGCGCGGTGCACACGCCGTTGTAGAGACCGGCGCCCACCACGCAGGTCGTCGCGTCGGTGGTCGACTGGCCGAGGCCGACGCGCGCGACGCAGCGGCCGGGACAGGTGGCCGAGGTGTCGCAGTAGAGCGCGCTCTGGCAATCGCCGGAGTTGAAGCAGCTGCCGTTGGCCCCGACGAGGCCGACGAGGACGGTCTCGCAGCCCGCACCGGTGAAGGGCGCCGTGCAGCTCTGCGTCTGGTAACCGCTCAAGCAGGCCTGGCCAGCGCTCGAGTTGAAGCTCACGCGACCATCCTTGACGCCAGGCCACAGGGCGCCGGTGCTGCAGTACGCCTCGCTGAGCGCGCGCTGGTCGGCCGCCCCGGCCGCGGAGTACGTCCCGCACCGCACGTAATAGTCGTACTGCGCGCCGATGATGCCCAGGCAGAACTGGGTCAGCGTCGAGCTGTTCCCGCCGCCGCCACCGCCCGTCGTGCCACCACCGCCGCCGGTCGTGCCATTGCCACCTCCCGTCGTGCCCTGGGCGCTGCTGCAGACCCCAAAGGTGCAGGAGAGCACGCCGCACGACGTACACTGCGCCGCGGAGACGCCGCACGCGGCCGCAGTGTTGCCGGCCTGGCACTGGCCCGTGGCATCACAGCAGCCGGTGCAGGTCGTGGTGCTGCACTTCGCGGTCGTCGGGCCGCACGCGACGCCGAGCGAGGCGAGCGCTGCCGCGAAGAAGAAGGAGAGGAGGTGGGTTCGCACGCCCAGGGCTATCGCAGCAGCGTGTGCCGGGCGTCAATCAGCCCAGGTCGAAGGGCTTGCACAACTGCGCGCTGGCGAGGGCCAGGCGCCGGCTCTTCTCGTCGCCCGCCCGGTGCGCTTCGACCGCGAGGAACTGGAACACCGCGTGGGCGAAGACGCGCTCCTTCTTCGTCAGCCGCAGCCATGTCCCGAGGTAGCGCATCAACCGCAGCACGACCTGGTGCGGCCAGCCGCGCTCCCCGGGTTCGCTCAGCGCGACGGCCTGGGCGTAGGCGCGACGAAGGGCGACGAACTCCCGCCACACCTCGGGGATCGGCGGGGCCGTGCCGTCGTCGCAGCGGTCGGTGAGGCGATCGAGCCGGGCGTCGAGGTCTTCGATGAGCGTGGCGCGTCGCTGCGCCGCGGCCGCGCGCAACACCGGTGAGCGCAGGGGCCCGGCCTCGCCGATCGCTTCTCCGAGCGCCTCTTCGAGGATTCCGCGCAGCGCCCCGAGGGCCTCGTCAGGGGACCCACCGCCCAGCAACGTGGCGCGTTCCATGAGGTGCTCGCGCAGGCGCCGCGAACGCAGCACGGCCTCGACGGCCTGCGCCGCGGCCTCGAGCTCCAGTCCGCCGCGGTCTCTCCGAAGCCAGGCCAGCGAGAGGTACACCCGCGCCAGGGGATCCTCCGCGTTCGCCTTCTCGCCAGGAGCGCGGGCCAAGCCGGAGAAGGTCTTCGCGAAGCGCAGGGCCTCGTCGGGCAGGTGCATGCGCGCGTCGTCGCTCACGCCGGGAGCGGCCCCGGTGTCGCCCAGCGCCCGGAAGGCGAGCTCCGCGAAGAGCTCGAGCACCGGGGTCTTCGGCGCGAGCCGGGTGAGCTGCACGTGCGGCGCGGTCTCGCCGGCGGAGTGCACGAGGTCGGCCCGGCCGGCTTCGTGGAGCAGCCACCGGACGCGCTGCCAGTCGCCCAGCGCCGCGGCGTCGGTGACGAGCCAGTGAAAGGCGTGCACCAGGCTCTCGGGCCCCAGGGCGACGTCGTCGAGCCACAGCACGCTCTCGAAGAGGTGCCGGGCGTGCTCGAGATCTCCGCGAGCCACGGCGATGAAGCCCATGGTGACCACGGTCGGGCCGTGGAGCACCGCCTTCACGCGCTCGAGGCGCTCCTGCAGCTTGTCGGTCAGGTCCGCGGGCGCGACGCCCTCGCGGGTGACCGAGCGCGCGTCGATGAGCAGGTTGCCGAGGGAGAACGCCGACACGCCGCGCAGGGTACCCAACCGCCGAAACCGAGGTCCGGATCTTCCAGGTCAACCGCTGCTCGGCCGCGTCGGGCGGTGGCAAGCCGAAGAACCAGCACCAGCTCCGCGCTCCGCGGAAGTAGCCGTCCCCGGGCAAACGGTCCACAGTCCGGCTGCGTGCGCGCGTGGTTCTTCGGAGTTCTGCTCTTCACTGGCTGCGTGAGCGCCGGTCCGGTGACGGCCTCCGAGGCCCGTGACCTCGGCACCCGCACCTGGGACGGCGCGACCGACGAGGTGTTCGACGCGACCTGGCTCGCGCTCGGCGCCCGCGGCTTCGAGGTGACGAAGTCAGACCGCCTCGCCGGCACGCTCACCGTGCAGCGCGACGGGCGCACCTGGGAGCTCGACGTCGCCGCCCGCGGGACCGAGCAGCGCGTGCAACTGGCGCCGGCCAGCAGCGTGAGCCGCGCCGAGCTCAGCCAGGTGCTCGACGCGCTCGAGGAGGGCACCGCGGCGCTGCTCCGCGCGTGGAAGGAGTTACCGGAGTGGAAATACGACGGCCGCCGCAACCTGCTCACCGTGCCCGGCCTCGCGCTCGCGCCGCCCCGCGAGTGGGAGTGGCTCGACTTCGACATCAGCCGCCGCCAGGTGACCGTGCAGCAACGCCGCGTGCGTACCGGGCTCAACGCCACCATTCTCGTGGAGGTCGATCGCCTGCGCCCGGAGTCGTTGCTCGGGCCGACCGCCCGCCGCGCGATCGGCCTCGCCCTCGGCGCCCGCCAGCGCCTGGTGTTCCCAGATGACGTGAAGCAGGGGCCGGTGCGCGTGCTCGACGGCACCACGCCCCAGGAGGCCGAGTGGCACGGTCTCGAGGAGACGCTCGGCGCGACGCAGGTGCGGGTGGTTCTCGCGTGCCCGAAGACCGACGCCGACACGTGCCGCGAGTTGTGGAACGCCGTTCGTGGGTCCGTGGTCCGCGCCCCGGCCCCGCGCTGATCAGCGCGCGTCGACGAACGGCTCCACCGCTGCGCGCACGGCGGCCGTCGGATCCGCCACGCCCGTGAGGTCGAGCATCCGGTGCGGGGGGAACTCATGTCCCCACCGAGCGATCTCCATGTGCAGAAACAACGCGAGCGTCGGGCACCCGACCGCGATCGCGAGGTGCATGGGGCCGGTGTTGTTGCACACCGTCACCACCGCCCCGCGCATCAGCGCCGCCAGCTGATCAATCGTCGTCGCCGGAGCGCGCACCGCCCCCGGACACGCCGCCACCTCCGCGTCGACCAGCGCCTCTTCGCCCGGGCCCCAGGTCACCACCGGGGTGACTCCGCGCGCGAGCAGCGCCGCGCTCGCCTCGGCAAACCGCTCGGGCACCACGCGCCGGTAGCCCAGCCGCCCGCCCGGGTTCACCACCGCGTAGCGCCCCGGCACCACCTCGAACTTCTCTGTCGCGCGGAACGAGAGCCGCGCGGGCCCTTCCCGGGTGACGAGCGGAGACCCGAGGTGCAGGCGCTGCTTCGCCTCCGAGCGGGTGCCTTCGAGCGGGGACACCGCGACGTCCATCAACCAACCCGACGGAAAGTTCGCCGGCCCCAGTACCGCCGACGCGCCACCCGCGAGCCGCGCCACCACCGCGGAGGTCACCGCCTCGAGATCCCAGTTGCCGCAGTTGATGACCACGTCGAAGCGCTCGGCCCGCAGCGCGCGCAGCACCGACGCCCGCGGCGCGTAGTCCCATAGCCGGGTGACGTGGGGGTGGCCGCTGAGCACCCGGCGCATCTTCGGGTGGGTCAGCACGTGCACCTCGTGGCCGGCCTCGGCGAGCGCGTCGACCAGCGGCGTCGTCAGCAGCGCTTCCCCGACGCGATTGTCGAGGCGCACCAGCAGCACACGCCTGGGTCCCGCCAGACCTGCCCGAGCGCGCACACGACGACCTGGGCGCCAGAGCAGCGCGGCCATCACCATCGCGAAGAGAATCTTGGCCAGCCACTCGAGCCGCTTGAGCGGAGTCAGGCCGGGAGCAGTCGCGCCCATGCGGACGCGGGGTATTTCACAAACTCAGCGGCGCGGGGGCGGCTTCGCACGCACGGGGACAGGCACCGGCTGCTGCTTGACGGCGGTCCCGAGGAGAATGGCGCCCAGGACGAGGGCACCAAGCACTGGCAAGAGGTTCGAGAGGTCCGGCATTCCCGCTCCTTCAACGTGACGAGGAAGACACGTACACGTTAACCACCCGGCGCCCACTTCACAAACCCCCCGGGGGGGTGCGCGGGGGTCCCACCCACCTGATCAGCGACCCGCCGGCGTCGGCTTCTTCGGCTTCCTGGCCTCGAACTCGGTCATCCGGGCATCGAGCCACTCGAGGGCCTGGGCTTCGGTCTTGAACGAGTCGCTGTTGCCGTTCTCGGTCAACCGCATCGCCAGGCCGGCGGCCATGCGGGCGAGGGCCGACTCGAGGAGCACGGCGATCGGCGGCGGGTTGCGGGGGTCGGGCTTGCTCGACGAGAGGACCTTCTTCACGTCACCCGAGACGCCGGTGATGTTGCCGACGATGAGGTGACCGAAGCCCTCGTACTGCGCTCCCGGCAGGAGCTGCTCGTGGTACCGCTGCGCGTCGCTCACGGTGACTTCCTTGATGAAGTTCGCGCGCAGCACCGGGTGCCCCGACTTCGTCTTCAACTCTTTCAATTCGATCGCCACGAAGCGACCCTGCGCCGCCGCCTGGTGTCTCGCAAGGGTGACGATCGTCAACGTCGCGTGACCAGGCAGGGCGCTTGGTGTCAGATGCGCGCTCACGCCACGCGACCCCGGAGTCTCCCCCGATGCCCAGCATCTCTGGTTGGAACCGCACCACGCCGCGCAGCGCTGCACCCGAGACTGCCGCGGCGCGCTTCGAGCTCTCAGGCACCCTCAAGACGGGCATGCCCGAGGCGTCCGACGTGACGGCGCTGCCCGGCGGCCGCTTCCTGGTGGTCGGCGACAAGAAGGACTCCGCGGTGATCATCGGCGCGGACGGCAAGCGCGAGAAGCTGGAGCTCCCGGGCCTCAAGAACGGCAACAGCCAGCTCGAGGGCGTGGCCTATGACCCGGTCCGCAAGCACCTCTTCGTGTCGCGCGAGGAGTCGCGCGAGCTGCTCCGCTACGACTGGGACGCGTCGAAGAAGGCGCCGCCGGTGCTCGAGAAGCGCATCGAGCTCGACGCGGGCGGGCCGAAGAACAAGGGCTTCGAGGGGCTGGCCTACGTGCCCGCCGCGGTGTCGCCGACCGGCGAGCCCCAGCTGCTGCTCGCGAAGGAAGGCAAGCCGCGGGAGCTCTCGCTCATCGGTGACGGGGGCAAGGGCAAGCCGCTCTCCATCAAGCTCGAGAAAGAAGTGATGGCCGTGTGCCGCGACTTCTCGGCGGTGACCATCGACCCGAAGACCGGGCACCTCTTCCTCTCGTCGGACGAGTCGGCGACGGTGGCGCAGATCAAGCTCGTGCGCGACGGCGACAAGGTGCGCGGGCTGCTCGTGCAGTCGTTCCCGATGCGCGACGAGAAGGGCAAGGCGCTGACGCGCGTCGAGGGCCTGTCGTTCAATGAGAAGGGCGACCTCTTCGTGCTCACCGAGAACACCGGCGTGCTGCACCAGCTCACCCGCAAGTAACCGCCCTCGGTGCCTCGATTCCCAACAATCGGGGCTGCAGCGACAACAACGCGTGCACGAGCGGTGACGTGTGTACCGCGGGGACCTGCGGAGGTGCGCCGTCGGTCACCTGCACCGCGCTCGACGCGTGTCACACCGTCGGGGTCTGCGCCACGGGCTCCGGCGTCTGCTCGAACCCCGTCGCGTCCGTGGGCACCCCTTGTCCCGGGGGCACCTGAGGTGGCCGACGCGGGCCTCGACCCCACGACACCCACGGGGTGTGGCTGCGGAGCCGTGGGACCATCGTCTGCGCTCGCGTGGTGGTTGCTGGCGGCCTTCCTGCTTCGTCGGCCCCTGACGGAGGCGACCCAGGTCTGGTGCTACCGTGTCGAAAGCCAATGTTCCTGATCTGCGGACTGCTTTCGGTGTGGGTGCTGTACGAGCTGATCAGCGGGAAGGCCGTGGTGCGAGGCTCGGCCCCGATCCCCCGGGCGGAGCGGCCCGGCGCGTACTGGTTCGCGATCGCCCTCAAGAGCGTCGCCGTCCTGCTCTTCCTCGCGCTGGAGCTGGCGCGCCGCGCCACGGCGGGCCCGTGACCTGACGAAATTCCGTGGCTCCGTCCGCCGCTCGTTGCAGGCTCTGCGCATGGCCAACGTCATCGAAGAGTCGAAGTCGTCCCGCGCCACCTGCCGTAGCTGCAAGCAGAAGATCGACAAGGGCGTGCTCCGCTTCGGCGAAGAGACGCCCAACGCCTTCAATGAGGGCGAGACGAGCTACTTCTGGCACCACCTCACCTGCGCCGCGGGGAAGAAGCCGGCCCTGGTGAAGGAGGTGCTCGCGGCGTTCGGCGGCCCCGTGCCCGACCGCGCCGCGCTCGAGACGCTCCTGGCGAACGCGAAGCCGAAGGCCGCCGCGGGCGAACGCCCCTACCCGTTCGCCGAACGCGCCGCGACCGGCCGCAGCAAGTGCATGCAGTGCGACGAGGCCATCGAGAAGGGCGCGCTGCGCGTGGCCGTCGAGCGCGAGGTCGACACCGGCAGCTTCGTGCGCAAGGGCCCGGGGTACCTCCACGCCGCGTGCGCGAAGGAAAACACCGGCGACCCGGAGTTGCTGGCGCACTTGAAGAAGCACACCCCCGAGCTCACGCCCGCCGACGTCGAGGCGCTGACGACGGCGCTGCGCTGATCAGCGCTCGGTGACGGCCTTCCACGTGCCGCGCTCGCTCTGCTCGAGCACCACGGTGCCGTCCCACCCGGTGCCGTAGAGCGCGGTGTTCACCGTGAAGCCCTCGAAGCGGCGCATGCCCAGGCCGACCTGCACGTCGCGCGGCGGGCGCGAGCAGCCCAGGCCCGCGGCGACGGTCTGCACCGCCATCTTGCGCGGGTGTCCGTAGGCCCACGCGGTCCAGTCCTCTTCGCGGCGCATGTCGCCCATCGAGATGACGGCCATGCAGGGCGAGACGGTCTTCACCAGGCCCATCGTGGTGCCGTTGTGCGAGCCGTGGTGACCGACGAGCAACACGTCGCTGTTGAGCACCGAGCCGTGCGCGTTGAGCAACGACGCGATGCCCTCGAGCTCGAGGTCTCCGGTGACGAGCACCTTCTGGCCGCCCACGTCGATGCGGATGACGAGGCTGGGGTTGTTGGCGTTGGCGAAGCTCTTCGGCTCCCAGCCCTCCGAGTTCTGCTTGAGGCCGCCCCAGTACACGCGGAGCTGTGGGTCGAGATCGCCGCACTGCACGGGGTCGATCTGCGCGTCGGTGAGGCCCACGCCGTTCTCGATCTCCGTGCGCGCGACGGTGCGCAGCACGCCGCGCTTCTTCGCCTCCTGCTCGGCGGCCTCCTGCGTCTCGCCGCCCGACTCGAACACCAGGCCGTCGGCGCCGCGCGGTTGGCCGTTGGTGATGAGGTGGTTGACGGTGAAGTTCTTCATCACCAGCGGGAGCCCGCGCGTGTGGTCGATGTGCGGGTGGGTGATGAACACCGCGGCGAAAGTGCGGTTGAGGTCGGCGCGCCGGGCGAAGAAGTGCTCGAGGTAGCCCATCAGCTCGTTGTTCGAGTCGAAGTGCGCCGTGGCCTCACCGCCGGTGTCGACGAGCACCGCTGCGCAGGGGAACTCGAAGAGCGTGGCCGAGCCCTGGCCGATGTCGATGACGTGCATGCGCAGCCGCGTCGGGGGCTTCGCGTCGGGGCCGGGCAGCCCCACGTGCGCGCGCGTCGCGGCGCTGTCGGGGCGAACCCGCTTCGGCGTGGGACAGGCGGGGAGGAGGAGAACGAGCAGCAGCGCGAACAGGGACCGGAACGTCACCTGCGGGTTCTACTCGATCTCCACCGGGCGCCGCTCGCGGAGGGCGTCCCGGGGCTGAGTGCCACGGCCGCTCCGGTCGCGAGGCCACCGCACGGGTGCATACGCATTCCCGGTTCGACAGGTTCGTGTCGTCCGACTGATCGGCTCAGCGTTGAGAGCGCTGTTGCTGCGAGGCCGCCGCAGCGGTGGCCGCGATGACGGCGCCTGCCGAGACGCCGGCGGGCCCCGACTGGGAGCTCGCACTTCGGGGCTTCTCACACACGCAGCCGGCGTTGCTCATGATGATCACCACCGCTGACATCTGCAGGCCCAGTTCGCTGCACAGCGACTCGCACTCGGTGACGCGGGCGCGGGGCGTCGGCATCCCGGTCGCGCGCAGGGTCTCGCACGCGGTCAAGCAGCACAGGGCGCTCAGGAAGAGGATTCGATTCATGCGCGCCCTTACCTCATGCGCGGCGCGCAGGCTGTGGTCCTCGCGGAGCATCGGAGCGTCCGACGCCGACATGGTCCGCTCGCCGAGCGCTGCTCAGTATACGAGCACCTGCACGCCCGCCTGGCCGTTCCCCGCGTTCGACGTGCCGCCGGACCCCGCGGTGCCGATGCTGACGCCGCCGCCGATGGCGCTCCACACCGCGCCATTCCCGCGCGCGACGCCGATGCTCGGGCCACCGCCGCCTGCGCCGCCCGCGCCACCCCTGCCGCCACCGCCGCCGTTGCCGCCGCGACCGCCGTTGGAGCCGTCGTCCTGGTTCGAGCTCCCGCTGTACGCGGTCTGCGGACCGCCCGTTCCACCCGTTCCGCCGAGACCGCCGGAGCCGCCGTTGCCACCACTGCCGCCGTTGCTGGCGCTCACCGTGCAGTTGTTCGCCTGCACCGTCGAGGCCCACAGCACGAGCCCGAACGAGCCACCACCGCTGGTGCCGCGCGCGCCGGCGGTGCCCCTGCAGCCGCCACCGCCGCCGCCGCTGCCGGCGCCACCGTAGCTGTCGCAGCCGGTCGTTCCACCGCCGCCGCCACCGCCACCGCCGCCTCCATTTCCATCGGCGCCATCGCTGCCCGACGTGGTCGGCGACGCCGTGTAGCCGATCGCGCTCAGGGTGCCGAACGACAGCCCGCTGCTCCCGTTGCTGCCGTCGCTTCCGGCGACCCCGTTGGCTCCCCAGTAGACGGCCGGCGTCGGCCAGTTGCCCTGGCCCGAAGGCGTGCCCGGACCGCCCGCCGCGACGACGCCGGCCTGCCCGCCCGAGCCGCTGCTGCCCGACTGGCCGGGCGCGCCGCCGGCGCCACCGGTGCGGCCACAGGAGCTGGAGCCCCCCGGTCCCGGCGCAGGCTGGCTGCACGTGTTGCACAGGAACGACGAGTTCTCACAGCCCGGTCCGCCCTGGCTGCCGTTGCCCGCGCTCGCGCCGGTGACGCCACCACCGCCCGAGGTGCCACCTGCGCCCAGGCCCGCGGTGATGGTGAGCTGCTCGAAGCGCACCCCGCTGCTGCCCGAGATGATCGCCCCGTACGCCGGCGTCGAGACGCCCGACGCATTCGAGCCGATGAAGTTGATGGCCTGCACCGCGGCGTTGTTCGCGTTGGTGATCAGCAGCGGGGTGTTGACTCCCGTCACGGTGACCGCGGTGGAAAGGCTCCGGCTCCAGGTGACCGCGGTGTAGCCGCCGAACACGCCCTTGTTCGGCGCGTTGATCACCACCTGCTCGAGGTACGTGCCGCCCGCCACCAACACGTCTCGCTTGCCGCTGGCCACCGCCCCCGCCACGCCGCCGCTGATGGTGGCCTTGGGCTGGGTGCGGGTCCCGGGGTTGCCGTCGTTGCCGCCCGCCGAGGCCTGCGCCACGTAGATGGAGTTGTTCAACTCTCCATCCATACCGTCGCAGTTCGCGTCGACCAGCCCCACGTCGGGCTCGTCGGTGGCCGAGAGAAAGGTGCACGCGTACTCGCAGCCGTTCGCCGCGTTGCCGTCGAGGTCCCAGCGGTTGGCGGGGCAGGTGTAGCCGCAGCTCCCCGTGGTGCAGGTATTCACCGCGTTGGGCAGGTTGCACACCGTCGCGCAGTTCCCGCAGTGCTGGGTGTCGTTCGCGCTGTTCACCTCGCAGCCGTCGACGGGGAGGTTGTTGCAGTTGAGGAAGGTGCCCTGGCAACTCGCCACCTGGCAGCTCCCCGCGCTGCACACCGGGTTGGCGTTGGCCGTGGTGCACGCCGTGTTGCACGCGCCGCAGTTCGAAAGCGAGGTGTTGGTGTTGACCTCGCAGCCGTTGGGGAACGTGTTGTCGCAGTTGGCGAAGCCGTTGGCGCACTGCTGCACGCCGCAGGTGCTCGCCACGCAGCGGGGCACGGTGACGTTGGGCGCGCTGCACGCGTTGCCGCAGGCGCCGCAGTTGTTGACGTCGCTGGTCAGGGTGAAGGGCTCGTCGATGAACCCGTTGCAGTTGTTGTCGAGGCCGTCACAGGCCTCCACCCCGCCGTTGGTGACGGTGCAGAAGTACTCGCAGCCGTCGCTGACGAGGCCGTTGAGGTTGAGGAAGCCGGGCAGGCACGCGCCGATGCCGCAGCTGCCCCCGACGCACACCGGGCTGGCGTGGGCCGGCGCGCACTGCTGGTTGCACCCGCCGCAGTTGGCGATCGACGTGTTGGTGTTGACCTCGCAACCATCGGAGAGCTGGTTGTTGCAGTTGGCGAAGCCGGCGTTGCAGCTCTGAATGCCGCAGCTCCCGGCCTGGCAGCGCGGGGTGCCGTTGGCGGTGCTGCACACGTTGTTGCAAGCGCCGCAGTTGCCGAGGTCGGTGCCCGTCGTGACCTCGCAGCCGTCGAGGTACACCCCGTTGCAGTTGGCGCGGCCCGGGTCGCACGCGGTGATGCCGCAGCTCGACGCGGAGCAGGTGGTGGTGGCGAAGGGCGCGCCGCACGCGTGGTTGCACGCGCCGCAGTGCGCGGCGTTGCTGGTGAGGTCGAAGCCCTCGTCGACGCGGTTGTCGCAGTTGTTGTCGATGCCGTCGCAGGCCTCCACCCCGCCGTTGGTGCGCACGCACGCGTACTCGCAGCCGTTGGCGTCCAGGCCGTCGGCGTTCCACCAGTTGGGCTGGCAGGTGAACGCGCAGCTCCCCGCGGCGCAGGTGCTGGTGGCGTTGGCCGCGCTGCACGCGTTGTTGCACGCGCCACAGTGGGCCACGGTGTTCTGGGTGTTCACCTCGCAGCCGTCGGCCACCTGCCCGTTGCAGTTGCCGAAGCCCGGCGTGCACTGGGCGATGGCGCACTGGCCGGTGACGCAGGCGGGGGTCGCGTTGGGCGTGGTGCAGGCGGTGGAGCAGGTGCCGCAGTGGGTGACGTCGGTGGTGAGGTCGGCCTCGCAGCCGTTGCCGTACTGCTGGTCGCAGTTCCCGCGGCCGGCGGCGCAGGTGCCGATGCCGCACACGCGCGCCACGCAGGCGTAGGTCGAGACCGTGGTGCCGGGCAGCGAGCACACCAGGTTGCACTGGCCGCAGTTGGTGGGGTCGGTGACGAGGTTGAAGCCGTCGTCGACGACGCCGTTGCAGTCGTTGTCGAGGCCGTCGCAGAGCTCGACGCCGCCGTCCGAGGGTACGCAGGGGTACTCGCAGCCATTGGCCGCGACGTGGTCGAGGTCACTCCACCCCGGGGTGCAGCGGGCGATCGCGCAGGCGCCCGCGGTGCAGGCGGGGACCGCGTTGGTCAGCACGCAGGCGTGGTTGCAGGCGCCGCAGTGCGCGACGTCGGTCTGGGTGTTGAACCCGTTGTCGACCGTGCCGTCGCAGTCGTCGTCGCGGCCGTTGCAGACCTCGGTGCCGGCGACGCCCGGGGTGCAGCGCTGGGGGGCGCCGCTGACGCAGGCCGCGGTGGCCCGGAGGCACTCGCCCAGACCGCAGGTCACGTCGCCGAGGTTCTCGTCGGTCATACCGTTGCAGTCGTCGTCGACGTTGTTGCAGACCTCGGCGGTGGGGGTGCGCGCGGAGCAGGCGGTGTAGCCCTCGGGCGGGCGGCAGATGCTGACCCCGGTGCAGCGGCCGGAGTTGTTGGTGACGTCGCAGGGCACCTGCTGGCCGGTGGTGGCGGCGATGCACTCGCAGGTGCCGGAGCTGGGCTGGCACTGCTTGGGCGCGCGCTGCCCGTCGGCGGTGGTGGCCTCGCCGCAGCGGAAGGAAGAGGGGCAGGTGTCGTCGAAGCTGCAGTCGCGGCCGCAGAAGCTGGAGTTGCCCAGCGTGATGCAGCGATCGGCGGTCTGGGGACAGTCGGTGTCCTTCGTGCACTGCTTGCACAGGCCCGCCTTCTCGGGGACGCAGGCGTAGCGACCGCCCTCGAGCAGCGTGCAGATATCGGAGCCGCGACAGCCCTGGGTGCATGGCCGCAGGCACAGCTTCGCGCCCGCGTCGGCGCGCACCGAGTCACACAGGCCGGTCTCGCAGCGCTCGTCTTCGCCACAACTCTGCAGCTCGGCGATCGGCGTCTCGATGGCGGAGCGACGCTGGCACTGGCAAGCCGAGAGGGACGCGACGGCGAGGATCGTCGCGAGGTGCAGCACGGAGAGTGGGCGCATCAGGGTCCGGGGGCGGGAGACGCTTGGATCAGACCAGTGCGCCGGCGCCGGGTCAACGCGGCGGTCCGAAACCACCGCGCGCCACTGTCCAGTATCCCCCTCGTCCCCACAGGGGGAGACGGGCGACCTCAGCGACGAAGAATCACCTTCTCCAGGTTGATGACCCGCGTCGCGTCGACGTCCTTGAAGACCGCCTTCCCCGTCGGCAGCGCGCCCTCGGGGACGTAGTCGAGGGGCCGGCAGGTGAGCACCAGCACCTGGGTCTTCTGGGCGGTGGTCCGCAGCGCCTCGCGGAACCACTCGAGCCGGCCGAGGTCGGTGTGCACCAGGTGGTCGTCGAGCACGATGGCGCTCTTCAACTGGAGGGCGATCGCCAGGCGCACCAGCGTGGCGAGGTGATCTCTCGTGCCGACCGACAGCGCCGCGAGGATCCCCTCGGGGCTCGACGTCGTGCCGAGCACCTCGAGGCTGGTCGCGCGCAGCGACGGGTCGAACTTCACCGCCGGGTACCGCCCCTTCGTCAGCTCGGCGAAGCGCTCGGTCACCGGGCCGGCGAGGGCGCTGCCGAGGCTCGAGCTGTCTTCCTTCTCCGATTCGCGCACGGCGTCGACGAGCAGCTTCCAGGCGGCGGCGTCGACCTCGAGGTGGTGCTCTTGGGCCTTCGCCACGGCGACGGCCTCCCCAAGCTCCCGCGCGCGCTCTCGCGCCTGGGGGCCTCCGACCATCGACAGCGCGCGCTCGGCGCCGGCGAAGTCCCGGCCCGCCTGGTCCGCGGCGGCGCGGGCCTCGGCGACGGCGCGTTCCCGGGCGGCGAACTCCAGCTCAGAGAGCACCTCGACGTCGACGAAGGTCGCCAGCTGCACCTTCGCCGCCTCGACGCGCGCGAGCACCGCCGGGCGATCCATCGACTTCACCTGGGCGGTGACGGCGTCGCGTTCACCTGCGCGCGAGCTGGCTTGGGCGCGGGCCGCGGTGACGGCGTCGGTGGCGGCTGACAACCGCTGCTCCGCCGCCGCGAGCTGCCCCTTCGCCTGTTCGAGCTTCTCGGTCGCCTGCGTCACGGCGCCGCTGCGCTCCTGCTCGAGCGCGGAGAGTTCAGTGGCGACCTTCGCGAGCGCCTGGTCGAGGGCGGCGAGTGCCTTCTCGAGCGTCGGCGCGTC
>JBBRUE010000022.1:0-19451 GCA_038248085.1 Myxococcales bacterium
CGCGTTGTTGCTGCGGCAACCGAACAGGGCGACGACGGCGACGAGGACGGAGAACGTTCGCACCATGGGCGCTGTGTTAAGGCTTCCCGTCGACATGTGGAAGAAGCTCGTAGCCGACGCGGTGGAACTCCGGCGCGCCGCGAAGTTCAGCGACGACGCCCGGGGGCTGATCAAGACGGTCCTGACGGCCGATGGGTACCGGATCCTGGTGATGAACCGGGTCCGCGAGGCGGCGCGGCGCTTTCACGTGCCGCTGGTGAACGCGGTGTTGCGCTCGGCGCAGCAGGCGATGGCGGGCATCGAGATCGACAAGAACGTCACGCTGGGTGAAGGCGTGTACTTCGTGCACCCGGTCGGCGTGGTGATCGGCGGCGACGCGCGCATCGGCAACCGCGTGCGCTTCTACGGCAGCAACACCATCGGCACCGCGAAGGACGACGGCTACCCGACGATCGAAGACGACGTGTGGATCGGCGCGGGCGCGCGGATCCTCGGGCCGATCCGCATCGGGGCGCGCTCGCGCATCGGGGCGAACGCGGTGGTGGTGACCGACGTGCCGCCCGACTCGGTGGCGGTGGGCATCCCCGCGAAGATCCGCCGGCGCACCGACCTCGACGTGGACCTGCCTACTTCCTGAAGCGCCGCACGCCGTCGCGATCTTCGGCCCGAAGCGCGCCCTTCTCGAGGAGCCCCTGCAGCAGGTCGAGCGCGAAGGGCGCGTCTTCGAGGGCCGCCGCGTCGATCGCCGCCTCGGCCTCTTCGGCGTCCATGTCATCGCGGAGCAGCGACAGGGCGCGCGTCTCGATTGCGCTGAGTGGCACGAGCACCAGCTCCCTCGCCCCCCCCAGGGGCGCGGGTCGGGGAGAGGGGCAGATCGCGCTTCACGTCGATCCGCAGGCCGCGGACCTGCTCGAGCCACTCGGCCCGCATCGCGGTCATGCTTTCGAACCGGTCGGGCGGCTGCAGCGAGGTCATCCGCATGACGATCTCCGCGAGCCCGGCGGGCACGTGCGCAGGCAGCGGCGGCGGGCCGAGTTCGGTGACGCGGTGGATGATCTCGACGTCGTCCTCGGCGTCGAAGGCGCGTTCGCCGCTCAGGCATTCCCAGAGCACGATACCCAGCGAGTACTGATCGCTCGCCGGCGAAGTCACCTCGTCGAGCAGCTGCTCTGGCGCGGCGTAGGCGAGCTTACCGCCGGTCTCACCCTGCCCCGTCAGCGACGCGACGCCGAAGTCGATCAGCTTCACCGTGCCCTCGACGCTGACGAGCAGGTTGTGCGGGCTGACGTCGCGATGAATGACCGGGCTGGCGCGGCCCGACGCCTCGCGGGCGCCGTGCGCAGCGATCAACGCCGAAGCGCCGTCGAGGCCGATGCGGCACGCGACCGCGAGGGGCATCGGCCCGCGATCGAGGAGCGTCTGCACGTCGATGCCCTCCACGTACTCCATGGCGATGAACCACCGCCCGTCGACCTCGCCGAAGTCGAACACGCGAACGATGTTCGGATCGTTGAGGCGCGCGAGCACCCGCACCTCGTGCAGGAAGCGCTCGACGAACCCCGGCTGCGCGGCGAGGTGAGGCAGCACGCGCTTGACGACCACCGCCAGGCCATCGGCGAGCCGGCGCGCGAGGAACACCTCGCCCATGCCGCCCGCGCCGAGCCGTTTGCCGAGCTCGTAGGCTCCGAACACCGTCACCGGATCTCGACCACCGTCATCGAGCCGATGAGCGGGGTGATCTCCGCGCTGCTCTCTTCACCGACGCCGAGGCGCGTGGCGTTGGCGGTGAACTGGCCGAAGGTCGGGTCGAGCTGCGTCCATTCACCGACGTACGCCTCGACCCACTCGTGCCAGTACAGCGCGGGCACGCCGTCATCGTTCTTCAGGTACACGAGGCCATCGACGCGCTTGGCAGGAATGCCGATCGCCCGGAGCAGCGAGACCATCAGCAGCGAGTGCTCGGTGCAGTCGCCCTTCATGGTGGCGAGCACGCCGGTCGCGCTGTCGGACGACGAGCCGTAGTCCTTGGTGAGGTTCCGGTTCACCCAGTCGTTGATCTTCTTCGCTGAGGTCCACGCGTCCTTTTCCGCGCCGACGATGCGCTTGGCGAGGGCCTGGATCTCCGGGCTGTTCGCCTCGACGGCGATGGTCGACTTGAGGTTCGCGCCGCCGTTGGGGTCGATCAACGGGCGGGGCTTGAGCACCTTCGGCTGCACGGACGTCACGGTGACCGCGACCCGACCGTCGCCGAGATCCTTCCAGGTCTGCCGGTTCGTGTTGTTCCAGAACTTCTTGTCCACGCCCTTGACCACCATGGTGAAGCTGCCGGGGATCGAGGTGGCGCCGGGGCCGGGTTCTTTCGGGAGCACCACGCGGGTGAGCGCGAAGACCTCGACCAGGTCATCGAGCCCGTCGACGCGCTTGGCCCGCTCTTCCGGCTCGAGGAAGCCCGACATCATCGGGCCATACTGCACCTCGACCATGCGGCCCTTCTCGTCGACCCACGCCTCGGTGGGGACCTTCTCCTTCTCGGAGAGCGTGACGACCTTGCGGAGCTTCGCCGGCACGCCGCGCACGGTGCGCGTCTCGGTGCCGCCCAGCGTGGTGGTGATCGCGTACTGCTCGAGGTCGGTGGAGTCGGTGATCGTGCCGACGATCTTCGCGTTCCGCTTGAGCGCGACGCGGGCCTGGTCGGCGTCTTCGACGACCTCCTTCGAGGGCGGCAGCATCTTCACTTCGTTCGGCACGCCCGGCTTCTTGCGCACCACGCGCATGCCGGTGGGCAGCGTGGTGCCCTCGAGGGTCTGCTCGCCGCCGTCACCCGACTGCTCCATCACGAACGAGAGGAGCTTCCCGCCGGGCTTCGATTCGTAGAGGCGGGTCTCCTTCATCGTGCGGTCGCTGACGGCCTGGGGACCGACCTTCGCGCGGAAGTGGAGCTCGGTGATCGCGGTCACCGTGTCCTTCCCCGGCGAGAGCGTGACGTTGCTGAACATGAAGCCGATGCGTTGGCCCTTCAGGTACAGCCCCATGTACTCACCGGCCTCGGGGCGCGGCACCTTCACGATGTCCGAGAGGGGTTGTTCCGCGTGGGCGACGAGCGCGAACAACACCAGGCAGACAGCGGACGAACGGAGCGGATTCACTGAGGAGTTTCCTTTCGACACGGGCCTTCGACGGACACTCACCAACCCTATGCATCGGATTGTTCGACATGCATCCGCAAAACAGAGACCGCGCCATCGAAATGCCCGGGTAAGGGCCTGTGGGCGACCCCCTCAAAGGACTCCATGGCCAAGACGCTCCCGAAGACCGGCACCCCGCGCGACGCGGTGATGCAGCAGCTCAAGGCGCTCCACGCGGACGACGCGAAGTGGAAAGACGGGCGCACCTTCAGCCTGGTGTATTTCGCGGGTGACGAGGTCTCGCAGCTGCTCAAGGACGCGTACTCGGAGTTCATCGCCGAGAACGGCCTGTCGCCCGTGGCATTCCCCTCACTCCGCCAGATGGAGTGCGAGGTGGTGTCGATGGCCGCGAGCCTGCTGGGGGGCGACGACGACGTGTCCGGCACCATGACCTCCGGCGGCACCGAGAGCATCATGATGGCCATCAAGACGGCGCGGGAATGGGGCCGCAAGGTGAAGGGCATCAAGCGGCCGCACATCATCGTGCCCGCGTCGGCCCACCCGGCCTTCGACAAGGCGATGCACTACTTCGACGTCGACTACTCGCACGCGCCGTTGCTGCCGGACTTTCGCGTCGACGTGGTGGCGATGGCGAAGTTGATCCGCCCGGAGACGGTGTTGCTGGTCGGCAGCGCGCCCGCGTACCCCCAGGGCGTGATCGACGACATCACCGCGATCGCCGCGATGGCGAAGTCGCGCGGACTGCTGTGCCATGTCGACGCGTGCCTCGGCGGGTTCTTCCTGCCCTTCGCGCGGATGCTGGGGCGCGCGATGCCAGCGTGGGACTTCGCGGTCGACGGGGTGACGTCGATGTCGGCCGACCTCCACAAGTACGGCTACGCGGCGAAGGGTGCCTCGGTGGTGCTGTACCGGAGCGGCGCGCTGCGGCGTCACCAGTTCTTCACCTACGCGGGGTGGAACGGCGGGCTGTACGCGTCTCCGTCGTTCAGCGGCACGCGGCCCGGCGGCGCCATCGCGGCGGCGTGGGCGGTGATGCATCACCTCGGCGAGGCGGGCTACCTCACCCGCGCGCAGAGCATCCTCGACTCCACCCAGGCGATGCAGGAGGGGATCCGGAAGATCGCGGGGCTCCAGGTGCTGGGTGAGCCGGTGGGCGGCGTGTTCGCGTTCTCGAGCGACTCGCTCAACGTGTACGAGCTCGGCGACGCGATGGACGCGCGCGGGTGGAAGCTCGATCGCCAGATGAACCCGCCGGCGCTGCACGTGATGGTCACGCCCGCCCACGCGGCGGTGTACCCGCAGTTCCTGGCCGATCTGACCGAGTGCGCGAAGAGCCTCGCGGCCGGTGAGCCCGCGCCTGATGGGAGCGCGGCGATGTACGGCATGGTCGGCACGATCCCCGACCGCGCGCAGGTCGACGACTTCCTCGTGGAGTTCCTCGACGGGCTCTTCAACCGCGCGTGAACCCACTGGCGGTGCTCGGGGTGATCGTCTTCGTCGCCTTCCTCGTGGAGGCGGCGGCGGGCTTCGGCAGCATGGTCGTCGCGCTCACCCTCGCGGCGATGTGGTTCCCCGTGCCCACCTTGCTGGGCTGGCTGGTGCCGGTGAACCTGGTGCTGTCGACCTACCTCGTGGCGCGCGGCTGGAAGTCGATTCGCTGGCGGTTCCTGGCGACGCGAATGGTGCCGTTGATGGCGGTCGGGCTCGGGCTGGGCACGCTGGTGGCAGCGCGCGCGGACGAGGCGAGCTGGCTCAAGCCCGCGTTCGGCGGCTTCGTGGTGGCGGTGGCCGCGTGGCAGTTGGCGACGGCGTTGCGACCCGGGGTCGAGACGAAGCCGCTCCCGGAGGCGGTGCGGGTGATCGCGCTGCTCTGCGCTGGCGTCATTCATGGAATCTTCGCGACGGGGGGGCCGCTCGCGGTCTTCGTCTCGGCGCGCGAGCTCCCCGAGAAGGCAGCGTTCCGGGGAACGTTGTCGATGCTGTGGGTGGTGTTGAACGTGCTCGTGCTGCCCCGACTCATCGCTGACGGTGACGTGACGACGACCACGCTGTCGACCAGCGCGGTGATGCTGGTGCCGCTCGCGCTGGGCATCGGCGTCGGGGAGTGGATCCACCACCGGCTCGACGAGGCCCGGTTCCGTGTGGTGGTCGCGGTGCTGTTGATGCTCGCGGGCGGGGTGCTGCTGGTGCAGTCCCTGAGAGGCGCTTCGTGAACGTGCTCCACGCGCTGTTCTGCCTGGTGGTTCCGGCGCTCTCGATCTGGCTCGCCGATCGCTTCAAGGCGGCCAAGGTGCTCGGGCCGGTGGTGCTCGCCTACGGCGCAGGCATCGTGCTCGCCAACATCCCGGGGCTGCGCCTCAGCGAGGAGCTGGGCACTGCCATCGCCGGTGGGGCCGTGCTCGTCGCGGTGCCGCTCCTGCTCTTTTCGACCGAGCTCAAGAAGTGGGTCACCCTCGCTCGCAGCCTGCTGGTGTCGTTCGCCTGCGCGTGCGTGGCGGCGGTGACGGCGGCCGGCGCGGTGGGTTGGTACTTCCGCGGCTCGACCGACGAGTGGTGGAAGATCGCCGGCATGCTGGTCGGCGTGTACGTCGGCGGCACGGCGAACATGTCGGCCATCGGCTTCGCGCTCGACGCGAAGCAGGAGACCTTCGTGGTGCTCAACACCGCCGACCTGATCTGCGGAGGCGCGTACCTCTTCTTCCTGCTCTCGGTGGCGCAGCGGCTGCTGGCGAAGGTGCTCCCCGCATTCAAGGCCGAGGCCCACCACGAGGCCTTCGAGCACCCCGGCGAGCCGCTCTCGAAGTGGACACGGCACCACGTCGCGCCGATGGCGAAGTCGTTGGGATTGACGGTGGTGATGGCGGCCGTGTCGGTGGGGCTGTCGTTTCTCCTCATCGGAAAGCTGCACATCGGCTTCGTGATGCTCGGCGTCACCACCCTGGGCATCGCCGCGTCGCTCTCGCCGAAGGTGCGCGCGCTCGAGGGCTCGTTCGAACTCGGTGAGTACGCGCTGCTGATCTTCTGCGCCGCGACAGGGAGTCTCGCCGACGTGAGCAAGCTGACTGGCACCAGCATCACGCTCTTCTCGTTCGTGCTGATCGTGATGTGCAGCGCGGCGGTGATTCACTTCTTCCTGTGCTGGGTGTTCCGCATCGACGTGGACACCGCGATCATCAGCTCGACCGCCACCATCTTCGGGCCGCCGTTCATCGGGGCGGTCGCGGCGTCCCTCAAGAACCGTGCGTTGGTGGGCCCGGGGTTGACGCTCGGGCTGGCCGGCATCGCCCTGGGCACCTACCTCGGGCTCTTCACCGCCTGGGGACTCAAGTTCCTCGCCGGGCTCTGAAGCTGATCACCCGAGCAGAGCCAGGATGCCCACTCACGCCCACTTGATTTCATAGGTCGTGGCGAGGTTCTTCGTCTCGACCACCTTCACCACGAGGTCCTTCGCGCCGGCGCGCAGGCAACCCGACTCGAGGAGCCCGAAATAGAACCCCGGCCGCACGGTGTAGTTGATGTGCACCCAGTGGTGATTGGGCGCGAAGGTCTGCACCGTGCCCTCGGTGAAGTTGTTGGCGGTGCGGAAGTTCCGGGTCATGCGATCGAGCGCGCGGCGCGGCCCGAGCACCTTGAGCATCGCCATCAGCGCCGAGCCGAGCAGCGTCTTCTCGAAGCCGAGCAGGTAGAGGCGACCGATGGCGGCGTAGCGCTCGAACTCCTCGAGCTGGGAGAACCGGCTCTGCGCGCAGGCATCGAGGATGTCGACGTGCAGTTGCACCGGGTACGCCGCTGCGAACCGATCGCCTGAGATGACCTGGGCTTTGGCGAAGGCCGCCCGCTCGAGGGGCGTGTGCGGGGAGAGCGCCCGGTAGAGCGCCTCCATCGATTGCGCGAACACCACCTTCTCCGTCATGGCCACCCGCCCTCGAGAAGCGGCCAGCCTACCTTGCGCCGCACGGCAATCGTCCGCAAAGGTTCCGCCCCCAATGAGCGCCGACTTCGACGTGGTCATCGAGAACGGAACGATCTTCGACGGCACCGGCGCACCGGGAAGCCGCAAGCACGTCGGCATCCGCGACGGGAAGATCGACGTGCTCAGCGACGCACCGCTCCCGTGCGGGCCAGGTACGCGCGTCATCGACGCCAACGGCCAGTGGGTGACGCCCGGCTTCATCGACCTCCACACCCACTACGACGCGGAGATCGAGCTCTCGCCCCAACTCGTCGAGTCGCTGCGCCATGGCGTCACCACCGTCACCCTCGGCAGTTGCTCGCTCTCGCTGGCCGTCGGCACCCCAGAAGATCTCGCCGACCAGTTCGCCCGGGTCGAGGCGATCCCCTACGACGCAGTGCGCTCCCTGCTCGAGCGCGCGAAGACCTGGAACTCGCACCGCGAATACTTCGACCACCTCGGCACGCTCGCGTTGGGACCGAACGTCACGTCCTTCGTCGGCCACTCCGCGGTGCGCGCGCACGTCCTGGGCATGGAGCGCTCGCTCGACGCGACCGTCCGCCCCACCGAAGCCGAGTACCAGCGCATGGAGGGCGTGGTGCGAGAAGGCCTTGACGAGGGGTGCCTCGGGCTCTCGGTGCAGACGCTCCCGTGGGACAAGGTCGGCGGCTCGCGCGACGTCCGGAGCCGGCCGCTGCCGTCGACGTTCAGCACCTGGCACGAGTACCGCCGACTGCTACGCCCGGTGCGCGAGCGCGGCCTCGTCTTCCAGGGCGTGCCCAACGTCTCGACGAAGGTGAACATCGTGCTGTTCCTGCTCGAGAGCGCGGGCTTCTTCTTCCGCAAGGCGCTCAAGACGACGGTCATCTCGATGATGGACGCGCCGGGCCAGCGGGTGCTGCGGCACCTCCAGGGGCTCCTCTCACGCACGGTGAACCTCGTGTTCGGCGGCGACTTCCGGTGGCAGGCGCTGCCCGAGAAGTTCGACCTCTGGGCCGACGGCATCGACCTCGTGGTCTTCGAGGAGTTCGGCGCGGGGGCCGCGGCGCTCCACCTCGTCGACGACGCCCAGCGCGCGCGCCTGCTCGCCGATGCGAAGTACCGAACGTGGTTCCGCAAGCAGTGGAAGAGCAAGCTGCTGCCGCGCATCTTCCACCGCAACTTCGCGAGCACCGAGATCCTCCGTGCGCCCGACGCGACGCTCGTCGGCAAGTCGTTCACCCAGATCGCCACCGAGCGCGGGCAGGACGTCGCCGACACGTTCCTCGACCTGGTGGTGGAGCACGGGCGTGAACTGCGTTGGTACACGGTGATGACCAACGATCGCCCGCGGGTGATCGAAGACATCGTCAGCCACCCCGACGTGCTGATCGGCTTCTCCGATGCCGGGGCGCACCTGCGGAACATGGCGCACTACAACTTCCCGCTGCGCATGCTGCGCGTGGTGCAGGAGTCGGCGCGCCGCGGCGAGCCCTGCATGGCCCCCGAGACCGCCGTGTGGCGCCTCACCGGGGAGATCGCCGACTGGCTCAACCTCGACGCGGGCAAGCTCGTCCCCGGAAAGCGCGCCGACGTGGTGGTGATCGACCCCGCGCGGCTCACCGAGGCGCTCGACGTCGCGCACGAGGCGCCGATGCCCTTCTTCGACGGGTACCGGCGCATGGTGAACCAGAACGGAGGGGCCGTGCGCGCGGTGCTGGTCGGCGGCCGCGAAGTCGTGCGCGACGGCGAACCCGTGCCGGAGCTCGGGACCACGCGCTTCGGCGAGGTGCTTCGGGTGAAGGGCACCCCGGGGCGCACCCACGTCCCCGAACTGACCGCCGTCGCCTGAGCCGGCCGATGCAATTCGATTGAATACGATTTAATTGCATCCAATTCATCTGGGCGGCATCTGAGCAGGCGTGAACCCGCTGCTGCTGGACTCCCAGCTCTGCTTCTCGCTGTACGCCGCGTCCCGCGCGATGACCGCGGCCTACGGACCGCTGCTCGAGCCGCTCGGACTCACCTACCCGCAGTACCTGGTGATGCTGGTGCTCTGGGAATCGGACGGCGTGTCGGTGAAGGACGTCGGCGACCGCCTGCAGCTCGACTCCGGCACGCTGACGCCGTTGCTGAAGAAGCTCGAGGCGCTGGGGCTGGTCACCAAGGCCCGCGACGACCAGGACGCCCGCGTGGTGCGCGTCGCCCTCACCTCGAAGGGCCGCGCGCTCCGCCGCAAGGCCCAGGCCGTTCCCCGAGGCCTCCTCTGCCAGGTCGGTCTCGATCTTCCCGCCGTTGCCCGGCTCCGCGAGGAGCTGACGGCCCTCACTCACACGCTCCGCGCGGCAAACGCGGCGTCACCTCCGAAAGAGAAGACCCCATGAGCTCCACGCCCCTCTACACCGCCCACGCCACCTCCAAGGGAGGCCGCGGAGGCAACGTGAAATCCGACGACGGACTGATCGACTTCAACCTCACCGTGCCCAAGGCCATGGGTGGCGACGGCGCGAAGGGCACCAACCCCGAGCAGCTCTTCGCCGCCGGCTACTCGGCGTGCTTCGCCGGGGCGGTCGGCGCCGTCGCGCGCGCGCAGAGCCTGACCCCGGGGCTCTTCACCATCAGCGCCGACGTCACCTTCAACAAGGGCGACGACGGGTACTCCATCTCCGCGAAGCTGGTCGGCACCTTCCCCGAGTTCGACAAGAGCAAGGCCGAGGCGCTGATGCAGGCCGCCCACCAGGCCTGCCCGTACTCCAAGGCCACCCGCGGCAACATCCCGGTCGAACTCTCGGTCGCCTGAGCGGGGCTGCGCGGCGCTATACACCGCGCATGCACACCGACTTCGTTGCGGGCCAGTTCGTGAATGCCTCGTCCCCCGAGGGCGAGCTGGTGGTGAAGAGCCCGGCTGACCAGGACGACATCGTCGTCCGCGCGCCGTGGGCGAAGTCGCAGATCGATGTCGCCGTCGACGCCGCGCGGACCGCGTTCCCCGCGTGGCGAAAGCTCGGCCAGCCGGCACGCGCCGAGTTCCTGCGAAAGTACCAGGCGGCGCTCAAGAGCCACCTCGACGAGCTCACCAGGGCGATCAGCCGCGAGATCGGCAAGCCGCTGTGGGAGGCGAAGACCGAGGTCCAGGCGATGATCACCAAGGTCGACGTCTCGCTCGGAGAGGGCGCGGCGTTCACCAGGGATCACCGCATCGAGGACCTGCCCGGCGAGATCCGTCACCGGCCGCACGGCGTCGTCGCGGTCGTCGGCCCCTTCAACTTCCCCGGTCATCTCCCCAACGGGCAGATCGTCCCGGCGCTGCTCACCGGCAACACCGTGGTCTTCAAGCCTTCGGACAAGGGGCCGATGACCGCGTGGTGGATGGCGAAGTGCTTCGAAGAGGCCGGGCTTCCTCGCGGCGTGTTCAACGTGGTGCAGGGCGGAGTCGCGGTCGCGGAACACCTCGTCACCCACCCCGGCATCGACGCCATCCTCTTCACCGGCAGCGTCCCCGTCGGGCAGCGCATCGTCGCCTCCAATGCGCACCGCCCCGGCGTGCTCGTCGCCCTCGAACTCGGAGGCAAGAACGCGTCGCTGGTGTTCGACGACGCGGAGCTCGAGCGCACGGTGCGCGAAGTCGCCTTCTCGGGCTTCGCGACGGCCGGCCAGCGCTGCACGGCGACCTCGCGCGTCTACGTGACCCGGGGCATCGCCGACGCGTTCTGCGCGCGCCTCGCGGCGGTGGCGAAGACCGTGGCGGTCGGACATCCCCAGGACGAGGGCGTGTTCATGGGCCCGGTGATCTCCGAGGGCACGCGGCAGCAGCTCCTCGCAGCGCAGCAGAAGGCGACCGCCTCCGGCTTCGAGGCGTTGGCCCCCGGCGGCGTCGTGCAGGCGCGTACCAACGGCTTCTACGTGCGCCCGGCGGTGCACCGCGCCACCGGCTCCGTGCGCCACGTCGCCGGCTACACCGACACCGAGCTCTTCGCGCCGGACCTCGCGGTGATCGTCGTGGACGGCATCGACGAAGCCATCACGCTGGCGAACGAGACGAACTTCGGGCTGTCCGCAGCAGTCTTCACCAAGAGCGCCGAGTCGTTCGAGCGCGTCGCCGATGTGCTGCGGGTCGGCGTGCTGCACTGGAACCGATCGAGCGCGGGGGCGAGCGGGCGGCTCCCCTTCAGCGGCATCAAGGCCAGCGGCAACCACCGGCCGGCGGGCATCTTGATGGGCACCTCATGCGTGTACCCGATGGGCGTGCTGCTCCCGGCGAAGGCCGACGCCCCGTTGCCGAGCTGGCCGGGCATTTCATTCTGACGGCGACGCCCTCCTTCGCGACGCAAGGGCCTGCGACATCGACGTCTCATCACCTGCGGCGGCAGCCCCTTACGCCGTTGCACGGGCCTTGCAGAAGTGGGAACCCATGCGCACTCCGCTCCTGGCTCTCGTCTTCGTGACCGGCTGCTTCTCGACCCCGCTCGGCAGCAACGACCCTGACTCCGGCGTCAGCTGTCCCCGCAACGAGGCGCCAGGAGGGAGCGCGAGCCTGCAGGGCGAACATGCCTTCACGGTCGGGTCGGCGTACCAGTCGGCCTCGCAGAATGCCCCGCCCGACGCCGGGGTGACGGGTGCGTCGCTCACGGTGCAGGTGCTGCGCGCAGCGATCTCCTGCGCGCAGAAGCAGGACGCGGGGACCGGCGAGGGGCTCTTCGCCACGGTGATCAGCCCGGGCGTCGATCGCGTCGGGGCAGGCCGCTACCCCATCGCCACCCAGGCTGACGGAGGGGCGTGGTTCTACGGGTTCGCGATCGTCGACGGTCACTCGCGCGGCATCGCCGAAGGCACGCTCGAGCTGACCAAGGTCGCGAGCTGCTCCGCGAGCGGCACCTTCGACGTGCGGCTCCGGATCGAGGACGGGGGTCTCTCGCCGCTCAGCGGCACCTTCTCGAGCGAGTACTGCCGCGAGCTGCCGTAGCCTGACGTTCGAGGCGCGGCACCTGCGCCGCGTTCAACTCCGCTACCGGGCGAAGGGCCGGCAGCCATCAACTTCGACTGATGAGAGGAAGGCCTTGTCCTCGGGCCGGTAGAAATCCCCGTCGGGGACTGTCGCTCTGACGGTCACCAGCGATTCGCGCGTCCACGCCATGAGGGCACGCGCCCGAAACCCCTGAAGGTGGTCTCACAGAGAATCATCGGCACCGACGGGCAGCTGACGACAAGACTCGTGCTCACCCCGGCGCCCGCTCTCGCCGCAGCGCCTTCGCAAGCGTCGATCAACTGCTGCGGCGTTCTCGTCGTAGGGAGCGGTCTTCCCTCGAAGTGGGTGACGCTCAAGTGGTGCCCCTGGGCCACGATGCTCGTCGCGGTCACCATGATCGGCGTCCCTTCCCGCTCGATACTGGCTTGGTCCGGAAACCTCACCGACAGGCCACCGCCGCGGTAGTCGAATGGCTTTGCACACGCAGCAAGGCAACAGCACCCAACTACGAGTCGGCGCATGCGGCGAGTCTCCGTGGTGGACGGGCGTTGTCACGCGCTTTCTCTCGGCCTGGTCCTGCTCGCGGTACGGGCGAACCGAGCAGCACCACCCGGGCCGTCACCGGCGGGGCCCGAGCAGGGGCGCCAACCGCGCGTCGATCTCGCGCAGCGCGCGGGCGATCACCCCGTTCTCTTCGTCGGCGCCGAGTGACCCCAGGCCTGCCTTCGCGGTCTCGTCGCGAAGCCGCCGCTCCCGTCGCTTCACGGCTGCAGGCAGATCCTCCGTGCCGAACGTGCGCCGAAGCATCTGGGCCAGGTCGTCACCGTACCCGCGGAGATCGGCCCGTTCCGCGGCGCCGAGCCGTGGCAGCACCTCCGCCGCGAGGTCCCACGCGACGCGCACGTGCACCGCCTCGTCCTTCAGGGTCTCGCCGAGCACCGCGCGCACCACCGGCAGCTTCGTCGCCGCGTCCCGCGCGCGAATCAGCGCCAGCGAGACCGTCTCGCTGAAGCACCCGTTCGCCAGCGCCCAGACGTGCAGCGGAACGTCCGAAGGCTCCGCGAGGCCGCGCGGCGCATAGCCCAGTCCCTCGGGGATCTCGTCGACGTAGCCCCCGAGCCCCTGGGCGAGGTCGCGGCTCAACAGCGCGTGCCGCACTTCGTCGTCGGCGATCGAGGTGTACGCCGCCAGGGTCTCGAGCGGCGCGCCGGAACGCACCAGCGAGAGCACCACCTGCGAGACCGCCGGCACCGCGGCGAACTCGCTCCACGTACGCTCGGACCAGAACCGCCGCGCGGCGTCGTGCTCCGGTACCGCGCCCGCGGGCAACGCGACGAGCGGCTTCCGGGCCCTGGAAACACGAGCGGCCCGCAGCTTCCGCCACGAGCCACCGGGAGCGCCATCAGCGCCAGCCCGCTTCACTTCTTCTTGCCGCCACCCCACAGCGCGTCCACGTCGGCGGAAGGGGCGCGGTCGAGCCGTTCCCCGGTCTTCACCGCGGGAGGCGCCCCGACACCGAAGTCGCCCTCGGCCTCACCGACGACGCCGAAGTGCCCGAGCAACGAATCGACCTCGGCCTTCACCTCGTCATCGGTGACGAGCGACTTCTTCGCCGCCACGACTCAACCCACCGGGTGAATGGGGCGCGGCTGGCCAGACGTGAAGGTGAGCGCGACGCCGAGCTGCTGGGCGAGCTTGTTGAGCTCCGCCGCGCCGTCCCGGGTGAGCGCCACGGTGCCCTTCGACATGAGGTTGGTCGAGGAGCGTGCGTAGATCTCCTTGAGCACGCGCTTCTGCGTCGCGGGCTCGTAGGTCCCGAGGATCGCCTTCGAGAGCTTCTGCGCCTCGGCCTTGCCGAACTTGTACTGCTGGCCGAACAGCGGGGGCGTGTGCCCCGGCAGCGTGCGGCCGTACGACCGGTAGTCGTTCGACTGCAGGTTGATCTTCTTGTCCGCCAGCAGGGTCTCGACGCGCTTCGTGGTGCGAATGGTCATGGGGTCCTCGAGGGTGAAGCGCGCAGCATGGCCCAGGCCAGGGGGGCCCGTCACTCCTCCGGGTCGGGAATCGACTCTTCGGCGAGCTCCGGGTCCTCGACGGGCTCGGCAGGCACCAGGTGGTCGCTCTCGTCGGGGTCGGCCTGCTGCGCGTTGCCTCCCGCCGGGGCCTTGCCGCCTTCCTTCGACACCACGTACCACTGGCGGCCCTGCTGAATGCGCTGGCACAGCCCTTCCTTCTCCAGCGCCTCGAGCATGCGGCTGAAGGTCGAGAAGCCGAACTCGCGCTCGTCGAAGTCGGGCTCCTTGCGAACGATGGTCTCCTTGATGAAGGAGGGGTTGAGCGGGCCGGTGGCGCGGCTGAGCAGGCTGGTGACCACCTCGCGGGCGATGTTGGGGATCTCGCGCGACTTGCGGCCGGCCGGGGGCGCGCTGGGGCTCGCGGCGGCGCCACCCTCGGTGGTGCGGGTGCGCTCGGGGCGCGACTCGCGGCGGGGCTCGTCGCGGCCGCGGCGGGGGGTCGACTCGTTCTTGAGGTAGATGAACTCGTCGCAGGCCTTCACGAACACCGGGCTGGTGCTGTTCTTCACCCCGATGCCGATGACGTACTTGTCGTTCTCGCGCAGCTTGCTGGCGAGGGGCACGAAGTCGGAGTCACCGGACGCGATGACGAAGGTGTCGATGTGCTCGCGCGCGTAGCAGAGCTCGAGGGCGTCGATGACCAGGCGCATGTCGGCGCTGTTCTTGCCGGCGCGGGTGGAGGGCGGCACTTCGACCAGCTCGACGCCGAACTCGTGGAGGTGCGTCTTGGCCTCCTTGAAGCGCGACCAGTCGCAGTACGCGCGGCGGAAGATCACCTTGCCCTTCTCGAGCAGGCGATCGAGCGACGGCTGCAGATCGAAGCTGGACGGGGTGATGCCGGTGTTGGTCACCAGGTTCTCGAAGTCGATGAAGAGCGCGATGCGCCGGGTCGCCGTTTCGGACATGCCTGCTTGTTTCACGTTTTCACTCGGGCGGCCTTTTGAATATGTGCTCACCCACGATGATCGCTCTGGAGTCGTTCGCTGGCCGCTGGTTCGTGGTGAAGATCGGCGGCGAGCTCGCGCTCGACGTGAAGCGCCTCTCGGCGACGGTGGGCCGTGCGGTGCACGAGTTCCTCGCGGCCGGGGTGAAGGTCGCCGTGGTGCACGGCGGCGGCCCCCAGGCCACCGAGCTGTCGAAGAAGCTGGGGCTCGAGACGAAGCAGATCGCCGGCCAGCGGGTGACCGACGAGGCCACCCTGGAGGTGATGAAGCAGGCGCTCGGTGGCGTGGGCGTCAACGTCGCGTCCGCGATGCGGCTGGCCCAGGTGACGGCGATCGCCACCTCCGGCGTCTCGGCGGGGCTGGTCGAGGCGACGCGGCGGCCCCCGGTGCAGGTGGCGGGCGAGCCTCTGCCGGTCGACTACGGGCTGGTGGGCGACGTGACGAACGTGAACGTCTCGCTGCTGGAGGCGCTGGCGAAGGCGGGGGTGGTACCGGTGATCGGCTGCCTGGCGGGCGACGCGCACGGCAACGTCTACAACGTGAACGCCGACACGGTGGCGACGCGGCTCGCGGGCCGGCTCGGCGCGGCGCGGTTGTTCCTCGTCTCGAACGTGCCCGGCGTGCTGCGCGACAAGAGCGATCCCTCGACGCGCATCGCGAAGCTCACTGCCGCCGAAGCGCGCGCCCAGATCGCCTCGGGAGTGATCCAGGGTGGAATGATCCCCAAGGTCGAGGAGAGCCTGACCATGCTCGACGAGGGCATCGGGGCGATCCACATCGTGGGGCTCACCCCTGAGACCGCGATCCTCGACGAGGCGCGCGACCCCGGGAGCCGGGGCACCGTCTTCGTGAAGTGACGTACCTGCGGATCGGTCTGAAAATGAGAACGCTCTCTGCTTGAGGACCTCGTGGGGTTCCGGGCACTGTCCGCGCCATGACCGCCCCCGGAACCATCAACCCCGCCGATCGCCGCGCCCTCGAGCCCGTGAAGCCGTCGTCCCCCGACGAGGTGAAGGCCGCCGTCGCTGCCGCCCGCAGTGCCCAGGTGGCGTGGGGCGTGCTCCCGCTGTCCTCCCGTGCTGACGCGATCAAGGCGCTGGGCCAGGCGGTGCTCGCGAAGGCCGAGGAGGTGGCGCAGGTGATGTCGAGCGAGACCGGCCGCTCTGTCGTCGAGTGCAAGGCGAGCGAGCTGACGTCACTGGCGCCGTACATCGACACCGCCATCGCGGTCGCGAGGGGCGTCCTCAAGCCCTCGAAGGTGCGGCTCTCGGTCCTCGACTTCCCGGGGAAGAAGGGCGTCACCGAGGCGGTGCCCCGCGGCGTCATCGGCATCATCGCGCCGTGGAACTACCCGCTGGGCAACTTCTGGAAGTCGCTCTTCCCCGCCCTGCTCTCGGGCAACGGCGTGGTGCTCAAGCCCTCCGAGCACACCCCGCGCACCGGAGCGTTCCTCGCGGCCCTCTGCGCCGAGGTGTTGCCGAAGGGTCTCGTCGGCCTGGTGCAGGGCGCAGGCGACGTCGGCCAGGCGCTCGTCGATTCGGCCGACGCGATCGTCTTCACCGGCTCGGTGCCTTCCGGCAAGCGGGTCGCGGCGCGCGCGGCCGAGCGGCTGATCCCCACCTCGCTGGAGCTCGGCGGAAAGGACGCGGCCCTGGTGTTGGCGGACTGCGATCTCGAGCGCACGGCCCTCGGCGTCGCCCAGTGGTCGATGCACAACTGCGGGCAGAACTGCGCGGCCATCGAGCGCGTGTACGTCGAGGAGGCGATCGCCGATCGGTTCGTCGAGGTGTTGACGAAGGTGGTCTCGAAGCTCCGGGTGTCGACGGGGAACGACGAGAGCGATCTCGGCCCGCTCCAGAACGAGACCCAGCTGGGCATCGTCGAGCGGCACGTCGAGCAGGCGAAGGCGAAGGGCGCGAAGGTCACCACCGGCGGCGCGCGCGTCGGCCCCGGCCTCGGGTACTAGCCCACTGTCATCGACCGCTGCACCGACGACATGGAGGTCGTGCGCGACGAGACCTTCGGCCCGGTCGTCGCGGTGGTGCGCGTGAAGGACGCCGAGGACGGGCTCCAGCGCGCGAACGACTCGCGCTACGGGCTCAACGGCTCGGTGTGGACCACCAACCTCGAGCGCGGCGAGCAGCTGGTGCGGCGCATGGAGGTCGGCGTGGGCTACGTGAACAACCACGGCTTCGCCGGCATCCTCGCCGACGTCCCGTGGACGGGCATGAAGGACACGGGCCCCGGGGTGGCGGCGAGCGCCCACAGCTACGGGGTGTTCACCCGCCCGCGTACGGTGATCGTCGACGGCGGCAAGGCCCCGGACGCCTGGTGGATCCCGGCGAACCCGGAGCTGGGCGCGTTCGTCGATGCGCTCATCTCGCGCGGCCGGGGCGGCGGCCTCGGGGTGTTGCTGAAGCTCGGCGGCCTCGTGAAGAAGCGCGTCGCGGCGATCAAGGCCCTGGCCCGCTGAGCTCATGCTCCGCGTGCCCCTCGAACACCTCGAGACGTCAGACCCGCACGAGGGCTTCGTGGGCGTGAGCCACGGTGGCGTGCCTTTCACCGGCATCGGCTTCGAGGAGCTGCCGACCTTCGTCTCGGAGTACCGCTACGAGAACGGTTCTGGCCGCTGCACCTCGACCACTGCCGCTCCGTCGGGGACCTGCGCACGTGGGACGTCCACGAGCAGCTCCGGACCCACCGCGGGCACGCCGCGCCGAAGTTCGAGCGCCGCTGGAACGAGGCGGGGGTGCTCATCGAGGCGTTCGACGCCGCGAGTGCGAGCGCCTGCCCCGGCCCAACGCCACGACCACGCAGCTCGGCCGCTGAGCGCTACGGCAGATCGGACTCGAAGAGCTCGGCGAAGAGCACCTGGCAGGCGTGCTCGAAGAGGCGCCCCGAGGCGATGAGCCCCCCGCAGTGTGACGGTTCGCGCGCGAAGGTGAAGCCGATGCATTTGCCGAGCACGAGGTCCCAGAAGGGCGCGCTGCCCCGCGGCTTGACGAACTCGCGGAGGAGCTCGAGCGACCACGGCACCACCGTCGTCGGGTCGGCATCGCTCGGGGTGGTGAAGCAGTCGAGGTCGACGTCGAGGATCACCGACTTGGCGCGGATGAGCGCGCTGCACGCCCGCTTTCCTTCGGGGGTCGCGTGCGGGGTGGCCCACTCGGCGGTGATGAGGTCGAGGGTCGGCGCGGAGATCAGCTCGTGGCCTTGCCAATCGGTCGTCACCGCGCCGACCGGTCGTGCGCGCGCGACGATGATCGCGTCGCTGATCACCCCGGCGTGCATCGCCGCCAGCACGTGATCGTAGTTGCGGTGATCGAGCTTCTCGCGCGCGTGGAGATCGAGCGCGTCGGGGCTCAGCCCGCGCTCCGGTACGTTCACCGGGGGCACGGTGTCGAAGTGGCGATCGAGCGTCAGGAGCAATGCGGGCGCGTCGCGAGCGACCTCTGCCCAGCACGGCAGCGCGAGGCGGTGCGGGTCGAACACGAAGCCGCGCTTCGGCCCCTTCTTCCCGTCGATCGACAACTCGATGATGCCGGCTCGTGATTGCACGTCCGCGCGATAGCACCCCGCAGCGATGAATGATTCCCCTCTCCCCGCCTCACGGGGCGAGGGAGGCCTGGGTTACGAGAGGAGCGACCACCACAACGGCACGGTGATGAGACTCAGCGGCACGCCGACCGCGATCAGCGCGGCGGCGAGCCCGGGGGCCAGTCGGTTGTCAGCCGCCACCACGCCGGCGGTCACCATCGGCGCCATCGCGGCCTGCGCGACCACCACGCGCTCCACGAGCCCGAGGTGCCCGTGCCAGAGCAACATCAACCCGAGCACCATCGCTGGCGCCAGCACCAGCTTCCAGGTGAGCCCGACCACGATGCGCTTCCCGTTGCCCGCCAGCGCCGAGAGATCGAGCTGCCACCCGATGCTCGCCAGCGCCAGAGGACTCAACATGTCCGCCAGGCGGCCGAGCACGGTGCCGACCGAATCGGGCACCACCACGTCGCGCAGCACCAGGGCCAACACCAGCGCCACCATCGCCGGCGATCGCACCAGCTTCTTCACCGACTGCCCGAACGACACCTTCCCACCACCGAGCACCGTCGCGAACGGGATGGCGAAGAGGAACAGCGCGAGGAAGCTGCCGAGCTGGTCGACGACCGCCGCGGGACCCAGCGCCTCCTTGCCGGCGATGGCCTCGATCAGAACTCGGCGGCGATATCCGGTACCGAGATCAGGTGGAACCGAGTCGCCAAAATCGCCGCTTCCAACAGGGCGTGCCTAGCGCGGTTGAACCCGATGAACTCGCGGTGCGTGCCAACCGCCACCACTTCGGCATCGAGTTCGAACCGCTCGTTCGACGTGTTGGCGCAGCGCACGACGAAC
>JBBRUE010000023.1:0-19449 GCA_038248085.1 Myxococcales bacterium
AGGCCGCCTGGGTTGTTCTGAGAAGTTCTGCCGAGTTGTTGCGCAGTTGCGCGAAGAACTTCGGCGATTGCGTTGGCATCAACGCCTTTGGGAATGCGCACGACGTTGACCTGCGTCGGCTCGGTTGGCATCTGCGTTTGAACGCGCTGAGCCAATTCCGAAACACGCTGGGTAGCTTTGTCTGAGCCAAGGACTATGAGCGAGTTGGTCGCGGGATCAACAGCGATGGTGATGTCGTAGTCTGATTCTGGAACGGCTTCAGTCACGCCATCTTGATTTAATGGAGCTAGGTTCGATTGTAGTAGGTTCGATGTGGCAGGCGGTTGCGTCTGCGTGATAGCAACAACAGCGACGGCATGCATCGGGGCCCGATAACGAAATGTGGTTGGGAACATGTCGTTATGCGTCGGCTGGATCATCGAACCGCGCGTTGGCGATTCGGGCGAAGCTGGCGCGACTTTGTCGGTCGTCGATTCGGGTGTGCGAAGTAGTTCTTTCGCATCGATGACCCGTACCTTGGCGCCGCCTTGCTGTTCGAGCATGCGCTTCAATGTCTGGGCGAGTTGCCCGGCATCCACGCGCGACTTATCGATGCCAATCACGCGCATCTGGCGCGTGCCTTCGAGGGCGGCGGCATCAATATCCCGAACTAACTTCTCGACCTGGGCCATCTGAGCGGCGTCGGCACGAACGATAATTGCGTTCGCGGCTTGATCCACGCGAACAATAGGTGCGGGCGCGTTGCCGGGCGTGCTTACCCCGTCGACAAAGAGCGCCTTGATGGTTTCGCCAAGCTCGGTCGCGTCGGCGTTGCTCAAGGACAGCACACGCACAAGCGTTTCGCCGTCGCTCGATACATCGAGCCCTTGGGCGACCTGTTCTGCCAAATCCAGTAGCGCACGCGGGCCACTTACCACGATCGAGTTTGTTCTTGCATCGGCCACGGCTCGAATCGGAGACGTCGGCGTGACGCCGCCACGACGCATCACGTCGTACCGCTGCCAGTCTGGGATGAGATCGAGCATCGATGGTTGGCGCAGTGCTCCTTCGATGGTCGGCGCGACTGCTTCGGCTCGTGCGTGCTTGAGAAGGATCGTGCGAATGCCCACGCCACTTGCGTCGAGCGAAACGTCCATTGTTGCGACGAGCGCCTCGGCGCGTTCAACGTGAGCGCGCGGGCCCGCGATTACGACGCTGTTGCTCGCGGTGTCGGAAGTAATTGTAATCGGCTTTGCTGCAGCGTTGGCAGCGAGCGCGGGCGCTAGTGCGGCGGCGACACTCTGCGCGTTGCCCTTTGAGAGCCGCACAACGCGAACGTCTTGGGCGGCCGCGACCGATTCCCCATCGAGCTGCGCGATCAAACCGTCGGCCATCGCGATCGCCGACTTTGGTGCGGAAATGATCAGCGTGTTGGAGCTTTGGTCCGAGGCGATTTCAGCTGGCCTTTCGTTGGGCTTGAGCGTGACCCCAGCCGCGTCAAAGGCATCTTGTGCTGCTTTGGTGACGAGCATCCTGACCATGGGCTCGACGCGATCGGCGCGTGTGCGTGCCAAGGTATAGAGCTTGACCTCACGTGCCGCGGACTCTGGAGACGTGTTCAGCTCTTTAAGTAATGCTTCTATCTTCTCGAAGGATGCGGGCGGTGCGCTCACCATCAACGTGCGCCCCAACGTCAGCATCACCCGCTTCGGCGCGCTGCCAATGCAGACCGTCGCCGACAGCGCGGCCGAGCTCTCGTGGACCGCCGCCGACGCCGACAGTTGCGCCATCACTCCGGGCGTGGGCGAGGTCGCCGCCCTCACCGGCACCGCCACCGTGCTCCCGCCGCAGACCACGACCTACACCCTGACCTGCAAGGGCACCGGCCCCGACGCGGTCGCCACCGCCACCATCACCGTGGTGCCGGTCACCATGCTCGACCTGCCGACCAACGTGGTGGTCGCGCCGCTCGACGGCATGTTGCGCGTGTCGTGGATGCAGGGCCCCGGGAGCGCCAACGTGTACTTCGCTGAAGTCGCCGGTATCACCGCCGCCAACATCGACACTCTGCCCGGTCGCGTCATCTTCCGTCGCGCGGTGAGCCCCTTCACCATCGCCGGGTTGGTCAACGGCAAGACCTACTATCTGCGCGTGGCCGCGGCGTCGGGCGCGGTCGAGAGCGCGCTCACGCCCGAAGCGTCGGGCACGCCCACCGGCCCGGCCACCGGCAGCGATCCGTACTTCAGCGAGCAGTGGCACCTCGCCAACACCTCCGCCGAAGACATCAACGTCGTCCCGGTGTGGGCGACCGGCGTGAAGGGCGAAGGCGTGAAGGTGGCCATCGTCGACGAGGGCGTGGACCTCGCGCACGAAGACCTGCGGCAGAACATCGCCACCGACCAGAGCCACGACTACCTCGGCAACGCGCCGGTGCGCCTGGCCGAGCACGGCACCTGCGTGGCCGGTCTCGTCGCCGCGCGCGATCTCAACGGCGTGGGGCTCCGCGGGGTCGCGCCGCGGGCGCAGCTGCGCAGCTTCAACGTGCTGCAGGCCCTCACCTCGACCAACGAGAAGGACGCGATGATTCGCGCGAAGGACGTGGTGTCGGTGAGCAACAACTCATGGGGCGACGCGGCCGACAGCACGGGGATGATGACCTTCGCCGACCCCCAGTGGCTGGTCGGCGTGACCGAGGGCGCCACCACGGGTCGCGGCGGCAAGGGCGTCGTCTACTTCTGGGCGTCGGGCAACGGCGCCGACCCGGCGGACGGGCCGATCGACGACTCGAACTACGACTCGCAGGCCAACAGCCGCTTCGTCATCGCGGTGGGCGGCGTGGGCCGTGACGGCAAGAAGCCGACCTACGCCGAGGGCGGGGCCAACGTGCTCATCGTCGCCCCGACCGAAGGGGACGACTTCATCAGCCTCGTCACCACCGACATCACCGGGAGCGCTGGCTACAACGTCGGCGGAGATCCGAACGAGCACCCCAACCCCAACTACTCCTCGACGATGAACGGCACCTCAGGCTCGACCCCGGTCGCCGCGGGCGTCGGCGCGCTGGTGCTGCAGGTGCGGCCCGAGCTCTCGTACCGTGACGTGCGCCGCGTGCTGGCCCTGTCGGCGCGCAAGTGCGACGCGGCCTCGGGTGGGTGGGCGAACAACGGCGCCGGCCTGCACGTGCACCACGGCTACGGCTTCGGCGTCGTCGATGCCACCGCGGCCGTCGCGCTCGCCCGCACCATCACGCCGGTCGGCCCGGAGTTGACGGTCGAGACGCCGCTCGAACAACCTGCCCTCGCCGTGCCCGACAACGACGGCACCGGCGTCGCGTCGACGATCGACGTCAGCAACAGCGGCATCGGCCACGTCGAAGTGGTGGAGATCGAAGTCACCGTCGCCCACGCCCAGTCGGGCGAGCTCGAGCTGGTGCTCAGCAAGGCGGGCGGGGCGCAGTCGGTGCTCCACCCGAAGCAGACGCAGACCCCGGCCGCCGACTGCCTGAACGCCAACACCGGCCGCCGGGTGCCCTGCGCCGACATCGACGCCTACGTCTTCACCACCCTGCGCAACCTCGACGAGCCCGCCGATGGCGCGTGGACCCTGAAGGTGAAGGATCTCCGCGCCGGCGTCACCGGCACCTTCGCCAGCTGGAAGCTTCGCGTCTTCGGGAGGCAGTGAGTCATGAACGCCCTTCTTCTGTGTCTGTTGAGCCAGGTCGCGACGAGCACGCCCGCGGCGGTGCCGACCGTGTCCCCCGTGATGCGCACGTTCAGCGACGGCAAGCGCAGCTACAAGCTGTACGAGAGCATGACGCTGGTGGCCGAACCGTCACCCACCGAGGGGCGCAAGCAGTCGCTCCGCGCGCTCGACCCCTCGGCGACGGTGCTGGTCGAGCGGCCGACGATGCGCATCTGGAAGGTGCGCGACGCCGCGGCGCTGCGGTCGAAGCTCGACACCTTGCGCCCGGTGTTCCACGACGTCGCCTCGGGCGCCGGGCGTTTCCGCGTGCCGCTGGGCCTGGTGTGCAACGGCGAGAGCGTCACCGCGACCTGGCTCGAGGTGCTGGAGCGGAGCGGCGGGGCAGGGTGCCTCCCGGACTTCTGGTACCCGCCGGTGCTGCGCTAACCAGTTCAGTCCGGGCGGAGTATTCTCGCGGAGTCGTCTTCCCCGCCGGAGGCCCACCCATGTTGATGCTCGCGCTCGTTACGCACCTCACGCTCGCTGCCGCGCCCGCGCAGCTGACCATCGACGTGACGCCGGCCGGGGTCGAGGTGAAGGTCGACGGCAAGAAGTCGGGCACCAGCGGGAAGTCGATCGTCCTCAAGGTGAAGGCGGGCCGCCACGTGGTGCGCCTCTCGCACAAGGGCGACTCGCACGAAGAAGAGGTCGAGCTGAAGGCCGGCGAGAAGAAGACCTACCAGTGGTCGTTCGACGAGGGCTCGAAGGGCCAGGTGCCGACGGACGAGAAGCCGACCCCGGAGTAACCGTGCGCCTCGTCGCGATGGCCGACACCCACGGCGAGCACGCGCGGCTCGAGGTGCCTGACGGCGACGTCTTGATTCACGCCGGCGATCTCACCCAGCGGGGTACGCGCCCGCAATTGGACGAGGTCGCGGCGTGGCTGCGATCCCTGCCGCACCGCCACAAGCTCGTCGTCGCGGGGAACCACGACTTCTGGCTGCAACGAAACCGGGCGGAGGCCCATGCGTTGTTTCATGGGCTGACCTACCTCGAAGACGAGGAGGTAGTGATCGAAGGCCGGCGCTTCTATGGGAGCCCCTGGCAACCCTGGTTCCACGACTGGGCCTTCAACGCGCGCCGAGGGAAGGAGATCGACGTGCACTGGCAGAAGATCCCCGCGGGCGTCGACGTGCTCATCACCCACGGGCCGCCGATGGGCTTCGGGGATCTGGTGTTCGACGGCGAGCGGGTGGGGTGCGCCGACCTGCTGCGGCACCTGGCGCGGGTGAAGCCGAAGCTGCACTTCTTCGGGCACATCCATGAAGATCGCGGGCAGTGGCAGCACGGCGACACGCGCGTGGTGAACTGCACGACCTCGGAAGCAGACTTTCCCCTGACGGTGATCGACCTCTGATCAGCGGGACATCGCGTCGGCGATCTCCGCGCTCTCGTTGATCGTCCTCTGGCTCAGGGCGCTCTGCGCATCGAGGTAGCCGAAAGCACGCAGCGCGCGCGGGTCGTCGCCCACCGCGTCGACGCGGGTGAGGTTGAAGCGCGGGTTCCCGACGTAGCGGTCGGCGTGGGTGCTGGTGTCGATCGACCGCTCCTTTCGAGCGTTGCTCAGCGCGCGGCTCGCCGTGTGGCAACTCCCGCAGTCGATGGTCTTCGGGTTCGAGCGGGCCGGGTGCTCGATGCGCAGCGCGGAGGTCACCGCGCGGTCGAGGGTGCGTTGATCCGTCAGGCGCATCTCCGACTCCGAGAGCAGCACCTGCAGGTCGTCACCGGTGGCCGCGGGCTGGAGTTGCCCCGAGCGAAAGTCGGTGTTGCCGAACTCCTGCACCCCCTGGACGGTGAGCGCGTTGAGCCGCGGAATGGGGTCGGCGACGAGCTGGCTGTTCTCCACGTTGAAGGCGCCGAAGGTCCACGCGGCGCCCGGTTGCAGCAGCTGCATGAAGGCGACGCGCGTGAGGTTCTGCGCGCCGCACAGCCGCCGCACCAGGCCGTGCAGCAGGGTCGCGTACGGCCCCGTGAGGCCCTGTGCCCGCATCACCGGGTGCACGTCGAGCGGCACTCCGTCGGTGTTCGCCCCCGCGAGCGCCTTGAGCTGCCAGACCATCTGCTTCGCGTCGGCGAAGTCGGCGTCGGAAAGGTCGTAGAAGAGATGGATCGTCCCGTCCTCGGTGGTCGTCTTGAGCAGGGCGGTGACGGTGATCGGTTGCGCCACCAGCCGGAGTTGCTGAATGCACCCGCTCGTCGCGGTGCGTGGGAAACAGGGGTCGATGCGAATCGAGATGACCTTGAACTGCGTGTAGAGCGCCTGCGCGTCGAGGCCGGTCACCAGGCCCGGGAGCGCGTCATAGAGCGGCTTCGGCAGCAGCGGCCCGCGGCCTCCGTTCGTCTCGAGGCCCAGCATCGAGGGCACCTGCGCCGCGGGAGGCAGCGGCACCAGCCACGACACGTCGTTCAGGTCGAGCCCACCGTCGGTGAAGGGGCTGCCGGCGTCGGTGGTCGATCCCCCGTCGGGTGAAGGTGGGATCGGGGCGCCACACGCGGTGACGAAGACCACCGCCGAGACGAGGAACACGCGGCGCAGAGACATGGCGGCGGAGGTGAGCAAGCGTCGGTCCATCCGCAAGGGGTTGATCGCATGGGGTCATGTCCGTACGCGCCCTCAGAAAACCGCCGGGGACGCTGGAAATCGCTGTCTCACGGAACGTCGTTCCACCTCAGCCCATCACCGCGCGGAGGGCGCCTTCGAGGTGCACGTCTGGCACGCTCGCGAGCACCTCGTCGCTGCCTCCGGTGACGACCTGCAGACGCCCCCGCACCTGGTACGCGAGCACGAAGCGCCCGTCGGTCAGCGTGCCCAGCCAGTGCGTGGTCCGCCCATCTTTCGCGGCGCGGAAGAGACAGGCCTCGAGCGTGCCCCCTCCCTCGACGTGCCCCTCGAGCACCGCGGCGAAGTCTTCGCGCACGAGGGCGGCGTCGAGCCCGGTGAGCAGCCGGCGCACGGCTCCACTCTTCAGGCGGAGCGCCTCCACCGCGCTCACCGCCGCGCGCCGCAGCCGAACTTCCGCCGCGGTCCCGAACTGAGACTGGTACGCCGCCGTCGACACCTGGCTCACCGTCGCCAACGCTGGTGCGACTCCCGCCGGCAGGTCGACGTGACCGCCCACCGCGCCGATGACCAAGCGGAACAGCGCGAGCCGCTCGGCCCTGGGCACCTGGCTTCGTGGATCCAGCACGGCCTCGAGGAGCTTCACGCCGGCGTCGAACACCGGCCGCTGCGCCTTCGTCACCACCGGCCGCACCGCCTCGAGGAGAAACCGCGTCACCCGCAGCGCGCCGAGGTTCCTGAACGTCGGCCGGGCGGGCACCCCGCCATGCACCGGCAGCGGCAGTCGTTCGCGCTCGGGGGCCGCCGCCTGGGCCGCGGCCAGCACGGGGTGGAGGTGCTCCTTCGGCTTCCACCGGGCCGCTTCCCGCCTGAGCAGCGCTGCGAGCTGGGCATGGTAGGCGCGCAGGGCCTGGCGTCCGCGCGGACGAAAGGTCGCGGCCTGGAGATCGATTCCCCTCGGAGCCGGCGGCTCGATCCCGAGGGACGCGAGCTGGTGTTGCATGACGCGCACTTCGCCGAGGCGTTTGTCTTCGGCCGGCGCCATCAGGCGAACGTCAGCGGGCGGTGAGCACGCGGCCGAGGTCGGCGAGCTGCGACTTGAGCGACCCGTCGTACTGGTGGCTGCCGACGGTGGCGATGACGCCGCCCAGCAGCGTCGGGTCGACCCGCGTCTCGAGCACCACGTTGCGCTGGGTGACGGACTCGAGCTGCTTCTTGATCGCCTCGACCTGCGCGTCGCCCAGCTTGGCGGCCGACGTCACCCGACCGCGCACGCGGCCCATGCGGCTGTCGACCATGTCCCGGAACTGCCGCGCGATGAAGGGCAGCGAGCCGAACCGGTTGCGGTCGACCAGGAGCTTCAACGTGTTCGCCAGCACCGGCACCAGCCCGGGCGCGTTGGCGATGAGCGTGTTCACGAGGCCCATGCGCTGCGCGCCGGTCAGCGTGGGGTTCGAGATCGTCGCGAAGAGCTCCGGCTGGCCGTCGAAGTAGGTGTTGATGGTCTCGAGCTGCGCGAGGACCTGATCAGCTTCCGCTCCCGAGGCATCGAGGAGGGCACGGGCATAGCGGCGGGCGACGGGGACATTCGACATGGCGTGGTGCGCCTAGCACCGGGTTCCGGGCATTTCCAGCATCTGCGCGCCTACTGCGCGCCTACAAAAAGGACGACCCCTCCCCCCACTCACTGCGAAACCGTGATTCTGGAGGCTTGATGTTTCGACTGTTGATGACGGCAGCGGTGTTGGTGGCGTGCCCCTCGATGGCGCAGACGCGCTGGGGGCTGAAATGGGTCGCGCCTCAAGAGTGCCTGGGACCGGCGGATCTCGCCGAACTGGTTGAGCAGAAGCTGGGTCACCCGGTCTTCGGAAGCGACCCCCAGTTCCGCGTCGAAGGCCGCGTTCAAAAGGGTACGGCCCCACTGTGGAAGGCGCGGGTGACCGTGCTGACCAGTGCGGGCGAGGTGGTGGGCACGCGAGACGTGGCGAGCGACGAGGCCGACTGCCGCCAGCTCGACGGGCGAATCGTGCTGCTCGTCGCCTTGAGCATCAACCCCACAGCGACCCCTCCCACGGCCGCGGCGGCCGTCGAGGAACCCACGCCAGCAGGGTCAGTTTTTCTGCACATCGACACCCCGAGCAAGGAAGTGCGACTGAACCGCTACCTCGGCACCTCCACAGGCACCGGCTATGGCCGCGGTGGTTCGGTCACAGTCACCACCTTTCATTTTTTCCGATGAGTGCAGAGCGCCCTGCGACCGCGTGATTCCCGCAAGCGATCAGCAATTCTACATCGGAGGAAACGGAGTCTCGATGGCGGGACCGCTGGTGTTGGCCGACCACCAACACGCGGGACGCGTGAACATGGTGGTCAAACCCGGGAGCGCAGGTGCCCTCTTCATGGGCTGGTTCAGCGCGGGTTTCTTCGGGCTCGGCGGCATCGCAGGCGGCATCGCGATGATGGCCCTGAGTGCGCCTGCGGAGCTCGGCTACGGAATCGTGCTCCGGCGCGAGAGCCCGGAACTCATGGCGGGCGGAATCATCACCCTGGCGGCAGGCGTCGCGATCGCCGTCATCGGAGTCGTCGTCGGCGTCAACAACAACACCAGGGTCACCTACCCCGACGAAACCAACTGACGGGTCAGTGCGAGCGTCGGCCTGGCTGGCCGTGGGGCAGCTCACGTGCTCGCTCTGGCTCCTGAGCGGGCAACGTGAGCAGGTGGTGCCGCGGGGGCAGTGGCCCGCCCGCCTGTTTCAACGAGGAGAGGTACGTGACGACGGCAACCAGCCCCGTTGACGACTGGAACGCGGACTTCCTCGACCTCGTCGGCCGGCCGGGCGCTTCGCGAAGTCCTCGGACGCCAGCTTCCGTTCATCGGGATCTCCGCGGTCCGCACAAACAAGATCGCCTCGGGTCGGCCTAAGGATCTGGCGGACGCAGCCTGGATCGACACGACCTTCCCGCCGAAGTGACCAGCGCCGCCTCAGCGGCGCCTACTTCGAGAGGCCGGCCTTGTCGGCGGCGATCTTCCCGACGAGCTGGTTGATGTCGAGGGTCTGGATGCTCGCCCCCTTCGACGGCACCACCACGATGCGCTTGCCGATCATCGCCTCGGCGATCTTCAGCTTCACCATGGTGCGGCCGCCCGCGCCGGCGAGCGCCTCGTTGCGGGCCTCGATGGCCTTGGCGTTGGCGCGCGCCTCGATGAGCACCGCCTCGGCCTCGTTCGATGACTGCACCAGCGACGAGTCGGCGGTGAGCTTGGCCTGCGCCAGCAACCCCGCCACCCCGGCGATCTGCTGGGCGACCTGGCCCTTCGCCGCCTCGAGGTTGCGCTTGCTCGCCTCGGCCGCGGCCAGGGCCTCCGACTTGAGCTTCTCGGCGTTCTGCTCGGCGAGCTTCTTGTCGCGGATCACCGCCTCGTATTCCGGGTTGAACCGGTGCTCGCCGAGGATCACCTGCTCGACGATCACGCCTTCGGGGTTGAGCGCTTCCGAGAGCAGCACGCGGCCCTCCTCGGCGGCCTTGAAGCGGCGATCGGCTTCATAGAACTCCTCGCTCTTGAGCTTGTTGAGGGCGTCGCGCACGTAGGCCCGCACGCCGGGGCGCACCAACCGCGCCTCGAGATCTTCCGTCGACTCGCCCACCTTCATCAGCAGGTAGGGCGCCTTCGCCGGGTCGATGCGCCAGGCGACGATGATGTCGACCGAGATGTCGTTGCCATCGACGGTCTTGAACTCGACGTCGTCGTTGTCTTCCTTCACCAGCCGGAGGTTCTGCAGCTTGCTCTCGAAGGTGTTCCAGTCGGTGGTGAAGGGCGCGAAGAAGTACGTGCCGCCCGAGGCGTAGGTCTCGTCCTGCACGCCGATCTTCCCGAACGGGGCGACCTTGCGGGTCAACACCCCGACCTCGTTCGCGCCGGTCGAATGGCAACTGCAGCCGCTCACCGACGCCACCACCACCACGCACGTCAGCCAGGTCAGGTTGCGCATCACTGCCCCCTCACGTCGAACCGCTTGAGCATCGCGTTGAGATCGAGCGGGTTGGTGCCGCCCTCGCCGTCACTGGGGAGGATGACGAACTCGACCCCCTGGAGCACCTCGGCCATCTTGAGCCCGACCATGTTCTCGCTGCCGCCCACGCGGAGCGCCTTGTTCTCGAGGTCGGTGCCGGTGGCCTTGGCCAGCTCGACCTTGAGGCGCCCTTCCGCTTCCTTGGTGCGCTTGTAGAGGTCGGCCTCCGATTCGATCTTCTTCACCTCGGCGGCGCTGCGCGACAGCTCGGTGGCGACCGCGGCCTGGCCCTCGGCGACGATGGTGTTCTTCTTCGCCTCTTCCATCGCGGCGGCGGCCTCCGCGCGGTTCTTGAAGACCGTCTGGTCCTGGATCTTCCGGCTCTCGATCGCGGCCTGGTAGCGCTGGTCGTAGCGGTATTGGCGCACCAGCACGTGCGTCACGTGAATGCCCTTGGGCGAGAGCTCATCGGTGAGCAGCCGTTGCGCCGCGGCCGCCGCTTCTTCGCGGTGGTTGCCCTGGTAGAACTGCTCGGCGTCGAGCTCACCGAACTTCCGCCGCAGCTGCTGCTCGGCGCGGGGAATGACCGCGGAGTCCTCGTACAGGCGACCGGGGCCGATCTGCGTCATCACCTTGTACGCGTCCTCGATCCGGTAGAGCACGGTGATGTCGACGGACACCGTGTAGCCCTCGGACGTGGGGATCTTGATCGCCGGCACCTGGCGCATGTTCGTCTTGGGCTCGTGCGCGCCGGTCAGGTCGCTCATCTCGAGCACCTGGAGGTCGGCGGGGAAGGTGTGCATCCGCTCGACGCCCGGGGTCAGCCAGTGGAGCCCGGGGGGAAAGACGTCGGGCTGCACGCCCTGGCCCGAGCCGATGATCACCTGCTTCACGCCGTACTGGCCCGGCCGCACGTAGGTCGTGCAGCTGCCGTAGCTGAGCAACACGAGGGAAAGGATCGCGACCACCGGCCACATCAACCGGCCCCAGCGGACGACGAACGGCGGAAATTGGAGGCGGCGCTCGGTCATCGGGTTTCCTCGGAGCTCTTCGGGGTGTGGGACGTCGGTGAAGTGCCAGCAGCCTGTGGATCGACGGGGGAGGGCATGCCCTCCATCAGCGGACGGTAGTGCTCCCGCGCGGCGTCCTCTTCGCGCATCGAGTCGACCACCGCGGCGAGCGTGCGCCGGTAACGGCGCTTCGCGAACCAGACCTGGAGGTCCGGCAGGAGCGGCCCTCCGATGAAGAAGGCGAGCGGGAGCGGCTCGAGGAAGTCGGGGATGGCGGTGCGCCAGACGATCACCGCGGCCAGCAACCCGGCGCCGCCGTAGGCCACGCGCGAGATGAAGTCCCCGCCGCGCCAGAGGTCGTACTTGTTCTTCTCCAGCGCGTGCTCGGCCTTCGCGGCCTGGAAGTAGCGCGGGAGCACGGCGGTCAGCACGGTCTGCTCGATGCGGTGCCAGTACGGCGGGTCGTCGGCGAGCTCAGCGAACTGCTTGCCCGCCTCCTGGAGTGCCTCGACCGCGGCCCCGGTGAGCTGGGTCTCGGCGTCCGCGCTCCACTCGGCGTAGCCCTCGCGGCGGCGCTCGAGCAGGGCCAGCACGTGCGCGGTCAACTCGGCCAACCGGTAGCGGCTCGGGTACACCAGCGCTGTGTATGGCGGAATGGCGCGGTCGTCATGCCCGCTGCATCGCCAGGGAACCGAAGGCCGCCCCCGGGTGTTCCCGCCCTTCAGTCCCGAGGAGAAACCCATGACCGCGCTGCTCCCCTTGTTGTTGGCGGCCGCCCCGATGCTGCAGTCGGTGCAGCTCGAGGGCTTTCCCTTCGTGCAACAGAAGCCCGACTTCTGCGGGGAGGCCGACGTCGAGATGGCGCTGCGCCGGCTCGGCCGCGCGGTGACCCAGGACGACGTGTTCAACGCCAGCGGGCTCGACCCCCTCAAGGGGCGGGGCGTGTGGGCGAACGAGCTCGGCACCTCGCTGCGCGCGCTTGGTCTCGAGCCCGGCCAGACCTGGTACCGGGTGAACCCCGCGCACGCGCAGCAGGAGCTCGACGCGCAGTGGGCCTCGCTCCACGCCGACCTGCTCGCCGGTACGCCGAGCATCGTGTGCATGCACTACGACGCGACGCCCGGCACCACCGAGCACTTCCGCCTCGTCACCGGCTACGACGCGACGAAGGACGAGGTCATCTACCAGGAGCCCGCGGAGCCCGACGGCGCCAACCGCCGCATGAAGCGCCCCGACTTCCTCGCGCTGTGGCCGTTCAAGCCGGCGAAGGACAAGTGGACGGTGATTCGGCTCCGCCTCGCGCCGAAGGGCGAGGCGCCGGTGCTCGCGCCGCAGACCTCGCCCTCGCCCGCCGAGGTCGCGCAGCACGTGATGGCGCTGCAGGCCTCGCTCCCGAGAGGCTTCTCTCTGGTGTGGGAAAAGCCCTTCCTCGTCGTCGGCAACGAAGCCCCGGAGAAGGTGCGCTCGCGCGCGAAGGACGTCGTGCGGTGGACCCGCGACCTGCTGCTCAAGGACTTCTTCGCCAGGGCGCCCGAGCAGCTCGAGGAAGTCTGGGTCTTCAAGGACGCGGCGACCTACGAGTCGTATTCGCGGTCGCTCTTCAAGACCGAGCCGACGACGCCGTACGGGTTCTACCTCTCGGGTCGCCGCGCGATGGTGATGAACATCAAGCCCGGCTACGGCACGTTGACCCACGAGCTGGTGCACCCGTTCATGCACGCCAACTGGCCCGAGGGCCCCGCGTGGCTCAACGAGGGGCTGGGCTCGCTCTTCGAGTTCCCCGGCGAGCGCAACGGTCACTTCATCGGCCAGTTGAACTGGCGGCTGCCCGCGGTGCAGCAGGCGATCCGCGAGAAGACGGTGCCGAAGATCAGCGCGTTGCTCCGCACGACGGAGAACGAGTTCTACGACGACGAGACGGGCGTGCACTACGCGATGGCGCGCTACCTCTGTTACTGGCTGCAGGAGCGCGGGCTGCTGGTGCCCTTCGTCCAGCGCGCGCAGGCGTTGAAGGCGGTGGACGGCACCGGTTACCAGGCGCTGCAGGAGGTGCTCGGCCGCGACCCCGACTCGTTCCAGCAAGAGTGGGAGACCTTCGTCACCGGGCTCAAGCGCCACCGCGCGACGTGAGAGCTCACTGCAGGAGGAACTCGGGATCGCAGGCGTACTGGGTGCAAGCGAAGGGGCCGCCAGTCCACGAGACCAGCGCATAGCCCTCGGTGCACGCGGGGACGAAGGCCGCGCACGCACCCCGCCCGCCGCAGCCGGCCGGCATCACGCAGCGGTTCTCGTCGCGGGTCCAGATGTTGACCTTGCCGGCGGGGCACAGGGCGATCGACGGCCGGCCACACGACTGGGTCATGTCGGGGATCTTGATGAATACCTGGCTGGCGTCGAGGACCTTCTCCATCACTCCGCCGACGCGCGCGCCATCGACGAAGCGGGCGGCCACGAGCGCGTCCTTGTCGACCACGCGCGAGGTGAGCCAGTTGCGATCGACGCCCGGCATCGACGCGCGGCTGACGTCGAGATCGTGGTGGAGGACCTTCGTGGTGCTGTGCAGCTTGCTCGCGCGCAGCGAGGGGCAGGGCGCGGCGATGCACTGAATGCCGGCGTTCTCCACGCGGTAGAAGGTGTCGGTCGCGGCGAACTTCACGCCGGGCATCCCGCGCCACGCAGTGGTCACCTCGAACGCGCGGTAGCCGTTGGTCAGCGCGCCGAGCCGGCCGTAGAGGACGACCTCGTACTCCGCGGCGCCGAGCACCTGTGCCTGCTGCTCCTCGCTGAGCTTCGACTTCGAGAAGTCGAGGCCCGAGACGTAGACGTTGTTGAGGGTCGCCCGGTTGACGTCGCGCACGAACTTGCCGCCGCACATCGGCGAGGGGCAGCGACGCATCGAATCGTGCCGGAAGACGACGTAGCTGCGGGTCGTGGTGCCCAGCTCCCCTTCGGCCGCGCTCACGTCGTTGCCGACGTCCGAGACGTCCGCTTCCGAGACACCGCAGCCAGCCAGCAACAGCGCCGTCACCAGGAGAGAGGTTCGCATGGTGGGTGCAGGTAGCATGATGTGGGTCGCAATAGAAAGGCCCGCTGAATGCCTTATTCTTTCATGCGGTTATGGAGTTTCCAGCGACCAAGACTTCGGCGCCGGCCGGGTATCAGGCCGAGGTGACCACTTCCTTCCTGCGCGCTCCCTTGTTTCTGCTGCTCGTCGTCGCGGTGCTGGCCGGCTGCAAACCCCCCACGGTCGAGGAGGTGAGCCAGCAGGCGGCGCAGAACACCGCGTCCCTGCTCGGCGACGCGTGGGACAGCGCGGCCGACTCGACCAACGGCTCGTCGCAGCTCGCGGGCGTCGTCGCGGCGCTCAACCTCACGCTGGTCGATCTCGGCGGCGACCGCTTCACCTTGCCGACCTTGCCCGAGCGGCGCGCGAACCAGGCGGCCTTCGACGACTCGGCGCGGTTTCTGCGCGAGCGCCTCTTCACGCGCGCCAACGTCGAGTCGCAGGGATTGGATGGCGTCACCTTCCTCGTCGACGGCCGGCGGCTGTGCGGTACGAGCGACGCGAGCTCGAGCTGGTCCTGCCAGCGCTCGGTCGACGATCTCCAGTTGCGCATCGTCGTCAGCGGTGACCCGAACGCGCGGCTCGTCTTCCAGTTGCAGGTCGGCCCCGCGCGCATCAACCCGGCGACGCTGGTGATGGAGAACGACCGACTCCTCGAGGTGAGCGTGCGCCTCAACGAGTACAAGCGGATCATCGACACCATGGCGAGCGCGAACGGCGCGGTGCTCCCGTGGACGAACCAACTCGAGAAGCTCGATGGTGAAGTCCGCGTGCGCCTCGAGAAGCTGGCCAACCGCGACTTCGCGCTCAGCTACGACATCGTCCGCGATCTCCACGTGGAGCTGCGCACCACCGACGGCCAGCTTCGCACCGGCACCATCGCCGCGGCCGTGCCTACGTGCCGGGTGCACGTCAACGCGCGCACCCGCACCCATGAGCTCACCGTCAAGCTCGGCGCGACGTCGTGGAGCGGCCCGGCCAGCGATCTCCTCGGCACCACGGACTTCACGCCCTTCACCGCCGCGAGCCAGGGCGTGCAGTTCGAGCTGTCGACCGACGCGGCGCCGGCGCTCGCCAAGGGGCGCCTCACGGTGCTCCCGGCCCACGCGAACTACGGCGTGACGGAAGTGGCGAACGTCTCGGTCGCCGCGCCGTTCGCCTTCACGCTCGACCAGGGCGCCGGCAGCCGCCTCGAGCTGGTCGCCAGCGAACTCGACGCGACCTCGCACCTGCACCTCGACGCTGTCCCGCGCTTCAGCGGAGCCAACTGGTCTGGCGACGAGACCTGGCACGCGACGTTGCGCGGCGCGCACCCGACGCTCCGGCTGGCGGTCGCGAACCACGCGCTCGCGATCCAGGTGCTCCAGAGCCGCTTCAGCCTCGAGGCCCGCACTGCCCAGCAGCGCTTCTCGTCCGGTGACGGGCAGTGCGTGACGGTGCGCTCAGGCAACTCGCCCGTCAGCTCGTTGGACGCGGTGAGTTGCTGGTAAACGCAGCGCGCTTGAACAGTCACCTCCACCGCCTGCGTCTCGAAGGGCGGGTCGAGCGCCTCGAGCGCAGCGTCTTCCTGCTCGAGTCGATCGTCGACGCGCTGAACCGCGAGACGCTGAGCGACGACGACCTTCGGACCCTGCGCGAGGGGGTCACGCAGCTGGCGCAGCTCGACGAAGCGCTGACGGCCGCGCGCCGACACGAAGCCGCCGCCGCGCTCGCCGAGCTCGTCACCACGCGGCTGCGTTGGCTCGACGACGCCCTCACGCTCAAGCTGGGCCAGGAGCCTGGGTCGCCTCGCGTCGGGCTCGAAGCCGTTCTCTGGAAGCTCGCGGCCGTGCCGAGGCCGCCGGCTGCACACCACCCTCGCCTGATGACCTCGGCCCCGGCCTCGATGGTCGCCCCGGTCACCACCGCGCTCTTGACCTCCGCAGTGGCGGTCGCGCTGACGGGCGAGCCGACCGCCTTCGCTGTGGGCCTCTTCCCGCTGGCGGCCTGGGCCGTCGGCCGACCGCTTCTCGCGCGCCGGCGGTCGTGGGAACTGCTCGCCGATCGGCTCCACCTGCCTGCGGATGGTCGCAAGCCAACCCGCGTGCTTCGCATCGGAGACCTCACTGAATTCACGGCCACCCAAAGCTCGGTGATGGTGCGCGGCCCCTGGGGGCGGGAGGTGCTGGTGTCAGATGACCCGGCTCGCCTGACCCTCTGGCTCGATCTGTTGCGCTCGCCGTGGCTGGCGAACCTCGAGGCGACCCCTTTGCCCAGCGTGAGGTGCTCCGCCCGCGACGAGGCGTCGCGCCAGGACGGAGTCGCCGTGGTGATGAAAGAGGGCGTGCTCTTCTTGCCCGCCGCGCGCCGCGTCGACGTCGCCCGCGCCCTCGCGCCGCGCGCGAGCAACGCCGACCTGAACCAGCTTCTCGCCCTGCTGGTTCACGTTCCCGAGGGACGCTGGAAGGCGCTGGGCCGTGCGCTCGCGGACGCGTGCAGCGGGGTGTGGCTCTTGCGCAAAGACGCCCGCGTCGACGTCGGGCACGTCGGGCACCTCACGCTCGAAGGCAACGCACCCACGGCGATACGCGTGAGGCTGTTCTTCGAACTCAACCCGAACGAACGCGCGCTGCGTGCGCAGGCCGAGCAGCTGCTTCACGCTCCCTGAGCAGCCCTTCGCAGCTGGGGCTCACGGGGGGCAGGCGGCGATCGAGGTGATCCACTGATCGATCAACGCCGTGCCCTGCGGGTCTTCGATAAGGCTCCCCACCGGCGGCATGCGGTTCGAGTTCAGCGCGTGAATGCGCCGCGACACGATGCTCGTCGACGGTGAACCCGGGGCGATGATCCGCGCGCCGGTGATGCCCAGGCTCCCGTTCTGCGGCATCACGTCGCAGCTGTTCGTCAGCTTGAAGCTCAGTGCATACCGCCAGTCCGCCGGGCCCTGGCCTGCGCCCTGCTGGTGGCACCCCGCGCAGTTGCTGTGCAGCCACGCCCGCGCGCGCAGCTCGAGCGGCCCCGTTCCGAACGGCGGCTCGTACTTCGTCAGCGTCGCCACCGGACCCGCCAACGGCGCGGTGAGGTAGCCGAGCCCCGCGAGCGTGGTGAGCTGGTTCGCGGTGCGTCCCGTCGTCGCGTAGGTGACGTCGCGGTTGAGCTGGCCGATCTCCGGCCCCAGTGTCCGCCCGGCGATCGCCGTGTGGCACTGCATGCACTGCGAGCGGCTCGGGTAGAACCACGTCTGGCCGCCGACCTGCTTCGACTTGTTTCCCGCGAGCAGCGTCGCGTCGGTCTCGAGGTCGTTCCACTCGTACGAGTAGCCGGCCCAGGTGCCGTTCAGGTGCTTCATGAACAACCGCGTCTCGACGCGCTTGCCGCCGATCGAGAAGGTCTTCACCAGCACCGAGCCGTTCGGGAAGTCGAAGTCACCCGACGCGGTGACGTCGATCGTCGTGCCGTCGGGGATGGCGAAGTACCGCTGCTTCACCGCGCCGTCGCTCCACAGGGGCGAGTTGAGCTCGTACGGGAGCAGCGCGGCCACCGGCACCTTCGGGTCGCTCACCTCGAAGCACCCGGTCTGCGACAACAACCGTGGGAACGTGTCCACCGGCGGAGTTCCACTCGGCACCAGCTGGTGCACGGTGCCGTTGTTGATGTTCAGCGCGTACACCTCGCCGTTGGCCAGCTGCGCGAAGCTCGCCAGCCCGAAGTTGGTCGCCACCAGCTGCAGCGCGGTGTTCCCGCCCAGGCCGTCGGGCTGCACCACCAGAATGCGCCCCGAGCCGTAGTCGCCGAACACGAACTTGCCGATCAACGTGGGGATGGTCGTGCCCCGGTACACGTAGCCGCCGGTCATCGAGTTGCCGACGCCGCGCCCGTACTCCACCACCGGGTCGATCAACCCCGCGGTCGGGCACGTCGCCGCGCCGTAGCAGTGCAGCCCCTCGCGGATGCGCCAGCCGTAGTTCCCGCCGAGCACGATGCGGTCGACTTCTTCGTATGTGTCCTGGCCGACGTCGCCGGCCCACAGCTCGCCGGAGACGGTGTCGAAGCTCCAACGCCACGGGTTGCGCAGGCCGGTCGCGTAGATCTCCGCGCAGCGGGTGCCGGCATCGGGGGCGCTGGTGTTCGAGCTGGTCCGGTTGCACGGCGTGTTGTCGGCTGCGTACGGGTTGCTCGAGGGGATGCCGTACTTCTGGGCGAACGGCACGTCGACGTCGATGCGGAGGAACTTGCCCAGCGTGGTGTTGAGCCGCTGCCCCGAGTTGAGCGGGTCGCCGCCTGAGCCGCCGTCACCGAGCCCGAGGTACAGGTAGCCGTCAGGCCCGAAGTTGATGCTGCCTCCGTCGTGGTTGTTGAAGGGCTGGTCGACCGTGAAGATCCGCTCTTCGCTCGCGAGCGAGAGCGTCAGCCCGTTGTCGAGGCTCTTGAAGCGCGAGACGACCGTACGCAGCGGGCTCGCCGTCTCGGTGTAGCTGACGAACACCTCGAGCTTCGCCGGCCACTGCGGGTGGAAGGCCATGCCGAGGAACCCACCTTCGCCCTGCGTGTCGACCCGCGCGCTGAAGTCGAGCACCACCCGCAGGTCGCTCACGCCCGCGTCGTTGACGTTGGGGAACGAGCGGATGACCCCGTTGCGCTCCTGGACGAAGACGCGCGTCGGGTCGTTCGGCGGGTTGAACAGGCCGAGCGGCGCGTTGAAGCTCAGGTTGGGGAACACCCGCTGGGTGGTGACGCCCGAGGTGTTGGGCGGCGGGTTGGGCGCGATGCAGGTGGTGTTGAGCGGGCGCAGGTCGAAGCCGGGCCCGCCGTCGTAAGAGACGCCCGCGTCGAACCCCGCGTCAAACCCGGCGTCGTCGCCCGCGTCGATGCCGCCATCGTCGACGCCGCCATCGTCGATGGTGCTGCCGCCCCCACCGCCGACCACGCCGCCGCCACTCCCACCACCGACCGCGCTGCCCCCGCCCGTCGCCGCGCCACCACCGCCGGCGTTTCCGGCATCACCTTCGGGCTCTCCGACCAGCCCCGTGCAACCGGCTGAAGCCACCACGCACAGCACCCCCAGCAGTCGTCGCATGGGCGTGATGCTGCGTCAGGCGGGCC
>JBBRUE010000024.1:0-18855 GCA_038248085.1 Myxococcales bacterium
CCTGGTGGGGCAAGTGCCACGCGTGGGCCTGGTCGGCGCTCTCGACCGAGCTGAGCGCGCGCGTCGACGTGGGCGGGCCAGAGGGGCAGCGCGGGCTGTGGCTCTCAGGCCAGTGGATCAGCCGCGCCGACCTCGGAAACTTCCTGATGGGCGTCGCGGACGAGATCGCGCTCGGCGACGGGCAGCAGCTCTTCCACGCCCCGGTGAGCGCGACAGACCTGCTCGAGGGCGCCGCGCAGTTCCTCATCGAGGGTGGTGGCGGCGTGGTGGCCGACATTCACAACGACGCCGCGCACGGGGGCGAGCGCGAGGTGTGGAACCAACCGTTCGTCGCGGCCGACGTCGACACACACACGGTGAAGGGGGAAGGCGCGGCGGCCGTGCTCGCGCTCGCGGCGCGGGAGGGCACGCCGGGCCTCGCGGTGAAACACGTGCACCTCGTCGGGCGCTACGGCAACGAGCAGTCCGATGGCTGGGAAGGCCCCTGGAACGCCGCGAGCCGGAGCTGGAACGTCTACGCGGTGACCGACTCCGCGGGCACGGTGGTCGCCGCGTACATGGCCGACGACCACCAACTCGACGGCGTGCACGGCCTGCCGACCCGCGCGAGCCACGAGCTGCCGGAGTACTTCTGGAAGCCCACCCTCCGCGCGGTCGACGCGGCGCTCGAAGGCACGCCCGACGGAGCCATCGACGGCAACCCGCTCGCCCGCGAGTTCCGCTTCTTCGTCGGCACCGTGCTCACCCGCGGCGTTCCCGGCTCGACGCGCGCGTCCTTCGAAGCCGTGGTCGGCACCCTGCCGGCGGGCGCCATCAGCGCAGAGACGCAGGCGGCCCTGCTCGAGAACTTCCCCGGCGTCGCAGAGGCGTACACCACCGCGCAGTGGCAACGCGCCTTCGGCAGCCGCGGTCTCGACGCGCGCGTCTTCGGGGCCCGGGGGTCGTGATTCCGATTCGTTCCTCGTCGGACCTCGTGAAGGTGGCTTTGACATATAGTCGGACCAAACATAAAAAGCATTTATGACATCGCGTCCTATCTGGCTGAAACGACTCGAATCATCGTGGCGCCAGGCCCCCATCTGTTGGCTCAGCGGCGTTCGCCGGGTCGGCAAGACGACGCTGTGCCGCGCGCTGCCAGACGCCCTGTTCGTCAACTGCGATCTGCCAGAGGTCGCGACGCAGCTGAACGACCCGGTCCGCTTCCTCAAGGCGACCACGGCACGCACCTTGGTTCTCGACGAGGTCCACCAACTTCCCGACCCCTCGAGGGTCCTGAAGATCGCCGCCGATGAGTTCCCGGCGCTGCGGGTGGTCGCGACTGGGTCTTCGACGCTCGCGGCGACCGAGAAGTTCAGCGACAGCCTGACGGGTCGCAAGCGGCACGTTCATCTCGTGCCGGCGCTGGTGGACGAGCTGGCGGCCTTCGGCGTGCCGAGCCTCGATCGCCGCATGCTGCACGGCGGGCTCCCCCAGCCCCTGCTCGCACCCGAGGTCGACCGCGCCTTCTACGCTGAGTGGCTGGACTCGTATTTTGCCCGCGACGTGCGCGAGCTCTTTCGGGTGGAGAAGCGGGCCGGCTTCCTGGCCCTGCTCGAGGCGCTGCTGCGACAGAGCGGCGGAATGCTCGAGCCCACATCCATGACGCGCGTCTCGGGCCTCTCGCGCCCCACGGTCATGACCTACCTCGACGTGATGGAGACGACCCACGTCTTGACGAGGCTCCGCCCCTGGAGCGGCGGCGCAAACGACCGCGAGCTGGTGCAGGCGCCGAAGGCCTTCGCGTTCGACACCGGCTTCGTGTGCCACGCGAAGGGCATTCGCGAACTGCGCGCCGACGACCGGGGCCTGCTCCTCGAGCACCTCACGCTGGAGACGCTGCAGTCGCTGCCCGACCTTCCCCGCATTCACTACTGGCGCGACAAGTCGAAGCGGGAAGTCGACTTCGTGTTGCCCTTCGACCGCGACCGCATCGACGCCATCGAGGTGAAGTGGAATGGCGACGCGTTCGAGCCCAGGAACCTCCGCGCGTTCCGCGACAGCTACCCGCGCGGCCGCAACTGGCTGGTCACCGCCCAGACGGGACCCACCTTCACGCGCGAGCTCGCCGGCCTCGAGTTGATCTCGGTGGGCATCGAGGCCTTCCGGGCCGCGCTCGACGCTTCACCGGAGCCAGCGGGCTACTTGCCGAGGAACCCGGTGGTCATCACGTCGAGGTAGGTGATCAACAACACCCCCACCGCGAGGATCAGCAGGAACGGCAACGTGCGCGCGTACAAGTACGGCAACGGCTTGCGGAAGCGCGTCGACGAGAGCAGCAGGTTGATGCCCATCGGCGGGAAGAGGAACCCCAGCTCCAGGTTCGCGAGGAAGATGACGCCGAGGTGCACCGGGTCGATGCCGTAGGCCACGCCGATCGGCGCGACCAGCGGGGCGATGACCACGATGGCCGCGTAGATCTCCAGCACGCTGCCGACGATCAACAACCCCACGTTGAGCGCGAGCAGGAAGATCCACGGGCTCTTCACGTGGGCCGAGGTCCACTCGAGCAACATCGTGGGCACCTCCGCGTCGACCAGCCACGACGACATGCCCATCGCCACGCCGAGCAAGATCACCACCGCGCCCACCAGCGTCGTCGCCGTCACCAGCACGCGCGGCAGGTCTCTCGTGGGGTGAATGGTGCGGAAGACGACCATCTCCACGACCAGCGCGTACGCACACCCCAGCGCGCTCGCCTCGACGATGGTCCCGAAGCCCGACACCACCGTCGCGATGACCAGCACCGGCAGGCCGAGATCCCACTTCGCTTCCCACAGGCCGCGCAGCGCCTCGCGCGGCTTGAACTGCTGGCGCGGAATCTTGTGCTTCACGCCCATGTAGACGCCGTACCCGGCCACCATGCCCATCATCAGCAGACCGGGGATCAACCCGCCCAGGTAGAGCTTCGCCACCGGCACCGAGGCGACCACCGAGTAGAGGATCACCGGCAGCGACGGGGGGAACAGCAGGCCCAGTGAACCCGCGGCGGTGACGAGGCCGAGGCTGAACCCCTCGGGGTAGCCCTCCTCCTTCAGCATCGGCAGCAGCAGCCCGCCGAGCGCGAGAATGGTCACGCCCGAGCCGCCGGTGAACGTCGTGAAGACCGCGCACACCACGGTGGTCATGATCGCCACGCCGCCCGGCATCCACCCGAAGAAGCCCTTGTACGCGCGCACCAGGCGCTTCGCCGCGCCGCCCTCGGCCAGCACGTACCCGGCGATGGTGAGGAGCGGGATCGCGGGCAACGTCGCCGACGCCACCAGGCGGAAGGTCTCGGCCGGCACCGCGGCGATCGGCGTGCCGTCGCGCCAGAAGAGGAGCATCGCCGCCGCGCCCATGATCACGAACACCGGCGTCCCGCTGAGGAAGGCGATGCCCACCAGCACCAGCAACACCGCCACCACCACCGACGACGGAGCCATCGCCCCGAGCGCAAACGCGGCCCCGATGGCCACCAGCGCCACCCCGCGATCGACCCACGACTGCTCGCCCTTCCCCGTGCGCCACGCAAAGAGCAGCGCCATCACCCCGAAGGCGAACGGCATGATCGCCTCACTCCACGACACCGGCAGCGAGCCGACGATGGTGCGACCACTCCCCGCATCGGCCTCCACGACCTTCCACGAGGCGTACGCGAGGAGCGCCGACACCGCCGCCGAGGTGATGCGGGTCAACAGGCCCGTCACGCGGCGGGGCCAGCCCTCGGGGATCGCCTCCGCCGTCGAGAGCGCGAGGTGCTTGCCGGTGCCGGCCGCCAACAGCGCGCCGAGAAAGCCGACCCACAACGTGAGGTGCTGCACGATGATCGACGCGCTGGGGATCTCGGTGTCCGCCAGCTTGCGCGCGAGCGCCTGCACGACCGGGAGCGCCACCATCACCAGCGCCAGCAAGCCCACGAAGAGGCCCACCCCGCTGGTCAGGCGGCGCTCGAGCGGCGAGAGCAACTTCTGCGCGTCATCGAACTCGAGTTCGGGTGTCGTCTCGGTGGCCAAGCGCGTCTGCTACCACGTCGGCACCGGTTCGCGATGACGCGATGCGAGCCCGGCTCGATGGCTGACGCTGCTGGTGAAAGGGGTGACTCCGGATCTCGATGGGCGAACAACGGTGCCGGTGCCGGCGTGCGGGACGCCTCTTTGGCCGCGACCGGAACCGCAGCGACGACGGTTCAGCGCTTCTTTGAAGTCCCCGAGTACTGCCACACCACGATGCACCTTCCGGTCTGCGTCTGGCACGCGGCGCGCGCCGGGGGCTCGGGCGGGCACCTCGCGCACCGCCGCGTGGCGTCGAAGACCACCGTGCCCGCGTCGACCGGCTCCGCCCGCTTCTCCGGGCACGCGCAGCGGCCGGGCTCAGGCGGCGCCACCTCGACCAGCCGACAGTCCGTCGCCACGCGGCACTCCGCCACCTTGAGCACCGCCTCGCACCGGCGCGCGACGCAGGCCGCCGCGTACAGGTCCAGGTCCGGCGCGGGCCGCTGGCACACCACCTCCGCGCAAGGAGGTGACGCGCAGTTCATGGTCTTGCACGGCGCCCGCTCGTCTTTCCCCTTCGGCGCCGCGCGCACGACGGGGCAGCAGTCGCCACAACACCCGCCGAAGGTCGAGAGCACGCAGTCGCGATCGGCGACGCACTCCGGCGGCGGCGGACCGATGTCCGACAGCACCAGCACCAACACCGTCGTCGCGAGCACCATGAGCCGTTCTTACTTCAGGGCGCCACGGCCGTTGCCGATCGTCGTTGCTTCGGCGCTAGAAGCGAGCCGCCATGATCCTCCTCAACCCCAAGAGCTACTCCCCGAAGGGCCTCGACGCGCACTCGACCGGGTTGATGAAGAAGGTGATCGCCTTCTTCGAGAAGAAGGGAAAGCGGGCCCTCAAGGACGATGACCGCGAGCGCACCTGGTACGCCGACTTCCTCGAGTTCCTCAAGGGCGAGCAGGCCTTCGCGACCCTGCTGACGCCCGCTCCATACGGAGGCGGCGACGCCAACGTCCGCTGGGACACCTTCCGCAACTGCGAGTTCAACGAGATCACCGCCTTCTACGGGCTGGCCTATTGGTACACGTGGCAGGTCTCGATTCTCGGGCTCGGCCCGTTGTGGATGGGGAAGAACGAGGCGATCAAGGCCACCACCGCGCGGCTGCTGCGCGAGGGCCACATCTTCGCCTTCGGTCTCTCGGAGCGCGCCCACGGCGCCGACCTCTACTCGTCCGAGATGACGCTGACCCCGCGGGGCACCGGCTACGTCGCCAACGGCTCGAAGTACTACATCGGCAACGGCAACCAGGCCGCGCTGGTGTCGACCTTCGCCAAGCTGGCGGGCACCGGCGAATACGTCTTCTTCGCCGTCGACTCGCAGCACCCGAAGTACGAGCTGGTGCAGAACGTCGTCAACTCCCAGTCGTACGTGAGCGAGTACGCACTGCACGACTACCCCCTCACCGACGCCGACCTCCTCTCGCGCGGCACCGACGCGTGGGACTCGGCGCTCAACACGGTGAACGTCGGCAAGTTCAACCTCGGCTGGGCGTCGATCGGCATCTGCACCCACGCGTTCTACGAGGCGATCCGTCACGCCTCGAACCGCGTGCTCTACGGCAAGCACGTCACCGACTTCCCCCACGTGCGCCGGCTCTTCACCGACGCGTACTGCCGGCTGGTGGCGATGAAGGCCTTCGCCCGCCGCGCCTCGGACTACCTGCGCACCGCCTCGCCCACCGACCGCCGCTACCTGCTCTTCAACCCGATGGTGAAGATGAAGGTCACCACCCAGGGTGAGCAGGTGGTCGACCTCCTGTGGGACGTCATCGCCGCGAGGGGCTTCGAGAAGGACCTGGTCTTCGAGATGGCGGCCCGCGACATTCGCGCGCTGCCCAAGCTCGAGGGCACGGTCGCGGTGAACATGGCGCTGGTGGTGAAGTTCATGCGCAACTACTTCTTCAACCCCGGCGAGTTCCCCGAGATCCCCCGGGTGACCGCGGCGAAGGACGACGACTTCCTCTTCGACCAGGGCCCGACCAAGGGGCTCTCGGGCATCCAGTTCCACGACTTCGCCGCCGCCTACGCCACGGTGTCGTCGCCGAACGTCGAGGTCTTCAAGCAGCAGATCGAGGTCTTCAAGGAGTTCCTCGTCGCCTCGGCCACCGACCCCGCCGCCGTGGCCGCGCAGGGCAAGGACATCGACTTCCTCCTCGCGCTCGGGGAGATCTTCAGCCTCGTCGTCTACGGCCAGCTGATCATCGAGTACCGCAACCTCGAGAAAGCCGATGTGTCCGACGACCTCCTCGAGCAGATCTTCGACTGCCTGGTGCGCGACCTCTCGGGCTTCGCCCTGCAGATCCACAACAAGCCGAGCAGCACGCCGGCCCAGATGGCGCTGTGCCAGCAGATGCTCCGCAAGCCCGTGCCCAACGCGGAGCGCGCCGAGCGGGTGTTCACCGAGCACATCTGGCCGCTGCGCGACGCCTACGAGATGACCCCGTAAGCGTCGCCCCGGAAAGACGGACGTTGACCCCCGGAACTTCGGGTCCCTAAGAGCGGGGACCTTTCTGAAGGAGGGGTGCATGACCCGTCTGCTGCTCACCGCCATCCTGTCGATCTTCATGTCCGGTTGTTTCGGTTCGCTGGCCACCGGCCTGGTCGCCGACGCCCTGTCTGGCCCCGGCACGCTCGGTACCGACGACGACCCGGAGCTGGTGCGCGACGCCGCGCCCTTCGGCCTGAAGACCATGGAGAGCGTGCTCGAGTCCCAGCCGAAGCACGTGGGGCTGATCACGTCTCTCGCGTCGGGCTTCGCCCAGTACGGCTACGCCTTCGTGCAGCAGGAAGCCGACGTGGCCGAGCTCGAGGGCCACTCCGGGTTGGCGAAGGTGAAGCGCGCCCGGGCGAAGAAGCTCCTGCTGCGCGGCCGGGACTACGGTCTGGCCGGCCTCGAGCTCTCCAGCCCGGGCATTACCGAGAAGCTCAAGTCGATGCGCAACCTGGCCGACGCGGTGGCCCCCCTGAAGAAAGAGGACGTGCCCCTCGTCTACTGGACCGCCGCCGCCTGGGCGCTGGCCATCTCGAACGGGAAGGAAGACATGGGCCTGGTGGCAGAGCTGCCGGCCCCGGAGGCCTTGATGAAGCGCGCGCTGGAGCTCGATGAGACCTGGGACGAGGGCGCGGTGCTCGAGTTCTTCGTGTCCTTCGAGGCGGCGAAGCCAGGCGGCACCGAGGCCAACGCGAAGCGTTTCCTCGACAAGGCGGTGGCGCTCAGCGGCGGGAAACACTTCGGCGTGCAGGTGTCGTGGGCCGAGGGCGTGCTCGTGCAGGCGCAGAAGCGCGCGGAGTTCGAGGCGGTGCTCAAGGCGGTGCTGGCGGCCGACGTGAACGCCTCGAAGAAGAACCGACTCGCGAACACCATCGCGCAGCGCCGCGCGAAGCTGCTGCTCGACCACGCAGACGACTTGTTCAACTGACCTGACGGAGAACGACAATGACCAAACGACTGCTGATGGTGGTGGTGCTGGCGATGGCGAACGGGGCCCTCGCACAGGACGTGACGATCAAGCTGGGCACGCTCGCCCCGCAGGGCTCCACCTGGCACAACCTCCTCAAGGAGCTCGGCGAGAAGTGGAGCGAGGCCTCGGGCGGCAAGGTGAAGCTGAAGATCTACGCCGGCGGCACCCAGGGCAGCGAAGGCGACATGGTGCGCAAGATGGGCGTCGGCCAGCTGCAGGCCGCGTCGATCACCAACGTCGGCCTGCACGACGTCGTGGCCGAGCCGATGGTGTTCTCCACCCCCGGCCTGTTCGACGAGCGCGACTTCCGCGACGTGTTCCCCAAGCTCGAGGCACAGCTCAACGGCATCATCGAGGCCCGCGGCTACGTGGTGCTCTCGTGGGCGCAGGTCGGCACGGTCAGCATCTTCTGCACCAAGCCCTACGCCACGCCGGAAGCCGCGGCCGACGGGAAGTTCTTCGCCTGGGACGGTGACCCCGCGGCGGTCGAGGCCTTCAAGCTCATCGGCTTCCGCCCGGTGGTACTGTCGTCGACGGACATCGTGCCCTCGTTGCAGACGGGGATGATCACCTGCGTGGGCCAGGTGCCCGCGTACATGCTGACGGCCCGGCTCTTCGACAAGGCCAACCAGATGGTCGACTACCCGTGGTCGTACCTGGTCGGCGCCACCGTGGTGAAGAAGGACGTCTGGGAGAAGATCCCCGCGGATCTCCGGCCGAAGCTCCTCGCCGCCACCAAGGAGATCAACGCCCGCATCGACGCCGAGGTGAAGCGGCTCAACGACGACGCGGTCGAGGCGATGAAGAAGCAGGGGCTCACCCTGGTGAAGGTCGACCCGGCGCCGTGGGAGAAGGCGGCGATGAAGTCGTGGCCGGCGATCCGCGGCAAGGTCGTGCCCGAGGCGTTCTTCGACCAGGTCGTGAAGCTCCGCGACGAGGCTCGCAAGAACCGCAAATAAAGGCCCTGGAATTGGGGGGTTGAGCCCCATCCTCCCGATGACGGATGGAGGGAAATTCGAGCTCGACCGATACTTCTTCACGCAGCCGAACCACTCACCTGGGAGCAACCGATGATGAAGCCGACGATGAACAAGAAGGCGATGCTGAAGAAGGCCCGTGGCCAGGGCATGACGGAGTACATCATCATCGTCGCGCTCATCGCGATCGCCGCCATCGGGGTGATCACGCTCTTCGGCGACAACATCAAGGCGCTGTTCGGCATGTCGGCCGACGCCCTCGCCGGCGACACCACCGTCGAGAAGCGCACCACCAAGTCGCAGGGCAAGCTCGAGAAGAAGAAGCTCACCGACTTCGCGAAGAACAACACCGGTTACTGATTCACCGGCTTCGCTGCCGCGCGCCGACGCGAAAGTGTCGGCGCGTGCAGAAGCCAGCGGACGGGCGAATGAGGCCGGCACCAGGGTGCCGAGCAGCGCGCCCTCCTCGAGAAACTCGAACGGCCGACGATGAAGAGCCTCGCCAACCTGCCGTGTTCGGGGTGGTAGAACGAGCGCCATGCACCGCGCCGTGAAGATGCTGCTCACCGTGGTGGTGTCCCTCGCCGTCTCCGCCGGCGCGGTCCCGAAGGGCGGCTCGCTCTACATCGCGGCCAAAGACGTGAAGCTGCTCACGGCGCCGAAGGCCAACGCCACGGCCCTCGCGACGCTGCAGCCGGGTGACGAGGTGAAGTGGCTGGGCGTCAGCGGGCAGGACAAGCACTTCCACGAGGTCGAGGTCCGCGGACAGAAGGGCTTCGTGCTGCAGTCGAACCTCACGCTGTCCCGGCCGATGCCCGAGGTGGCCGCCGCAGAGGCCGCCGTCGGTCCCCGGCGGCCTGCCTACGCCGAGGGAAACCCGCGTCTCCGGGAGGCCGAAGCGGAGCTGGTGCTCGTCGAGGAGCTCAACCGCGAGAAGGCGACGCCCGCGGCCGTCGAGGCGAAGCTGAAGTCGCTGCACTGAACGGCGGGTCGAGCTGGGACAAATCGTCAAAGCGCGCCGGTGCTGAATAGCCGCGGGGCACGTGACGTGTAGTGGCCCATGCTCACCCTCGCCCTCCTCGTCCTCGCCCAGGTCCCCGCGCCCGAATGCCACACCTCGGGAACGACCCAGGCCTGCGGCTACAAGTGCCGCGCCGGGCTCGACCAGGTCAAATGCGCGCAAACGCCCCAGGGCTTCTGCACCGAGCTCGAGCGCCAGCTGGTGTGCTGGGACCCGTCGGAAGAAGTGCGGATCCACGTCGACGCGGCGACTCTCGCCCGGGCGTCCTGCCACGCGAAGTACCGCGACGTGAGCTGCGGCTTCGCGTGCGCGAGTTCGCCCAACCACCTCGCCTGCGCGCAGACCCCGTACGGCGTGTGCGCCACGCGCTTCGACGACGTCACCTGCTGGGACCCCGCGCCCGCGGTGATTCACCACCTGCCCCCCGCCGAGCTCGTCGGCGCACGCTGTCTGCAGAACGACGCCGGGTTCGCGTGCGGGTGGGACTGCAAGAGCTCGTACCTCAACGTGCAGTGCGCGCAGACGCCCCGCGGCCGCTGCAACGTCTTCGAGGGGAGGATCCTCTGCTTCGACCCGCCGCTGCCCGCCATCACCCACGAGCCGGTTCCGGCCGTGCCCGCGAAACGCTGACGCAGCGCCCGGTTCGACGCCCAATGGAAGCGGGCGCTGAAAACGCCACGGCCCGCGAGGATTCCCCCGCGGGCCGTGTCGAAGTGTTCAGCCCGGTCGGCTTACTCTTCGTATTTGTTGAAGCGGGTCGAGGCGATGGGTGCGCTGAGGTTGGCGATGTTCGCCACCCGGATGCCCGAGTCGCTGATGGCGTAGACGAAGTCGTCGGCCATCACGCTGCGGCGCACGTACGGCTCCCAGTAGTAGGTCCAGTTCCCGTACTGGTACACGCTGTACATGTCGCTCATCGAGACCGCGCCCCGCGGGGTGAAGCCGGTCAGCGCGTCGACCGTGTACACCCGCAGATCCGAGGTGAACGAGGTCCAGTAGTCGTTGCCGGTGACCGAGTTGCTCCAGTCGGCGAAGGGGATGGCGAGCAGCTTCTTGGCGGGGAAGTAGTTGAACGCCTTGTGCTCGTTGGCGGCCTCCGACCAGCCGTACGCGGTGCCCACCAGCTGGGTGTGCGTCTGGACGGGGTGCGCCAGGTCGGTCACGTCGAAGATGGCCAGCTGGAGCGCGCGCGCCTGCCAGTTGGTCTGCTGACCGGCGACCGGCTCCGGCACGTAGGTGCCGATGGTGAGCAGGTGGTTCGCGTCCATCGGGTGGATGTAGGTCGAGAAGCCGGGGATCTTCAGCTCGCCTACCTTCCGCGGGTTGGTCGGGTCCGAGAGGTCGAAGGTGAAGAGCGGGTCAACCTGGCGGAAGGTGACGACGAAGCCCTTGTCACCCACCATGCGGCTCGACATCACGCGCTCCCCGTCGGCGAGGTCGGGCGATTGGCCGACGACGTCGAGGTAGCCCGCGTTCTCACCCAGCACCGAGAGGCGGTTGGTGGTCTGCATCGTGCCCCACCAGTTGTTGGGGTTGGTGGTGTCCGGCACGCGCGTCTGGATGGTGGTCACCATGCGGAAGTGGCCCGAGGCCGCTTCGTCCATCGAGAACTGGTCGACGATGTGGCCGTCCACCGTGCCCGAGGCGACGTACACCGCGCTCGACGCCTGGCTGATGTCGAACTTGTGCACGTAGGTCGTGTCGCGCTGACCGGGGGCCGGCCACCACCACCAGTGCCGCGTCGCCACGTAGAGGTTGCTCTGCGAGGCGTAGATCTCGCCGGGCTCCGCGAGAATCGAAGCGCGGTTGATGGAGTTGGCCGCGAGGTCGAGCGTCACCACCGACACCTGGCCCAGCCGCGTCGGCGCGTTCACCTTCGAGAAGGCGTCACACGCGTGCGGCACGATGGTCACCACGCCGTTCTGTACGATCTTCGCGGCGGGCACCCACTCGGCCAGCGTCTGGCTGCGGATCAGCGTCTCGTTCGAGGCGATGATCTTGTTGTACGCGTCCTTGAGGCGGGCCTTGTCGTTCCACAGGTTCTCTTCCCAGTCGGGGCTCCACTTGAAGCCGGGCGGGAAGTTGAAGGTGTCGCTGAGCACCAGGCGCACCGAGCTGCCGACCTTGCGCGCCGAGTTGTAGTTGCCGGGGAGATAGGTCTCCTTCACCACGCGCAGGTTGGTCATGTCGCTGACGTCGACCTGCGTCACCTTCACCGTGTTCGCGTTGTAGTAGCCGCAGTTGAGGCCGAGGCAGGACACGCCGGCCGCGTTCGAGAGCGGGTACCAGGTGTAGATGCTCGAGAAGACGACCGCCTTGTCGGTGCCCTCGAGGAACAGCTCGGTGGGGTAGCCTTCGATCTTCAGCGTGCCCTGCACGGCCGTCTGAGCCGCCGGCCAGCTCTTCACCGCGTGCAGCGTGTTGCCGGCGAGCGCGAAGATGCGCGTGCCGTCGTTCTTCACGAAGTCGGCTTCATCGACGCCCGCGACCTGGTTGTTGGTGGTGGTGAAGTTCGTCGGAGCCGGAGGCGCCGTGCCCCCCGCCGCGTTCGACGCCTGGGGCCCACCGAAGTCACCCTCGAGCCCGCGCCCACCGCCCCAACCCCACCAACCCCAGCCCGGCACGCCGTCACGCTGCGCTTCGAGCTGGGTGCGCATCTGCATCACCGCGGTGTCTTCGAGGTAGGTCTCGAGGTCCTGGCACGCGTTGTTGCCGGTGAAGGCCTGCAGCGAGACGCGGTTCACCACCGCGGGGGGAGGCGGAACCTTGTCCGTCCCACAGGCGCCCAGCAGTCCAGCGAGCCCAGCGGCCGCGGCCACCGCACGCCATCGATTGATCCAGTTCGTCTTCATGGTGATGCCTCCAGGAGGTTCAGCAGTTGGTGTCCGGCCGAAGAATCGCGGCAGCCCCCAGTGCGAGCGGTGGGCCACCGGAAGGCGCTGTCATTCCAATGGGTTGTGGGTGTGCGGGGACCTCAGAACTTTGAGAGTTCGAGGGGACGTCGTGGATCTCCGAGCATCGGCGCAGGGGTTGCGCTGCGTGCAAGGGCCTGGCTGATCGTCAGGCGGCGAGGTCGATCCACAGCGCCGCGCCCTGGCCCTCGAGCGTCAGCTCGCCGCGCTCGAGCATCGCGCCCTCGCCCGTCGCCAGGGCTGCAGCGCCCACGGTGAGCGGCCCAGCGATCACCAGCAGGTAGCCGCGACGACCGGCGGCGACCTCCACGGAACGCCGCGCCTGCACGTCGAGCCACCACACACGAGCGTCACAGCGCAGCGGCATGCCCTCATCGCCCGCCACGAGGTGCTGCCCACGCTCTGCGGGGAGTTGCCGATACGAGTAGGTCGCCGCTCCACCGTGAGTGGTGGGCTCGAACCAGATCTGCAGCATGCGCGTGGGCGCATCGGTGTCGTTGCCCTCCGCGTGCCGCATGCCGTCGCGCGACGAGATGAGCTGCACGCCCCGGGGACGCACCACGGAACCGTTCGCGCCGTCACCGTGATGGCTCATGTCGCCCTCAAGCACCACGCTGAGGATCTCCATCTCCTGGTGCGGATGCAGCGGGAAACGGGAGTGCGGCGCGAACGTCGCGTCGGCCAACACCAGCAACGGACCCAGCGGGTGCCCCTGGCCAGCGCTCGGGCCCACCGTGGCCACGAAGTGATCTCTCAAGGTCAGCCACGGCAGGGAGGTAGTCGGCAACGAAGCGAGCGGGCGCGGGCGAATCGGGGTCACGGCGGGTTTCCGGGGCGAGGTGCAGGACAGGGCGGCGAGCCCGAGCAGAGCGGTGCGGCGGGGGAATTCCACGGTCCCGAACGTACAGGACTGCCCCTCACGCGGGGTGACGTGGTGGCCACTGATTCAACTGCGGTAGCTTCTTGTCATGCGCGCTCGAATGTCAGTCCCCGGCCGTAAACTGGCGGCTCAACGTTCGAGGAGGCGTCGGGTGGCGAGGGCAAAGGGGCGGGACGTGGTGATCGACCTGATGGACGCCGTTGGGAAACTCGAGGCGACGTCGACGGCGCACGCCGATCAACTCGAGGCACTGGCACGGCAGGCGATGGTGACGAGCGCAGAGGTCACGGCGCTCGCGCACCAGATGCGAGACGTGTCGCAGCGCATGGATGACGTGTCGCAGCGCATGGATGACGTGTCGCAGCGCATGGATGACGTGTCGCAGCGTATGGACGGGGTCTCCCAGCGAGTGGGCTCACTCGAGGGCGAGTTCACCAGCCTCGCGCAGGGCTTCGTCGAGAGCGCGAGACTGGCGCGGGTCACCGAGCAGCAACTGGGCCGCTTCGCGCGTCTGCTCGGAGAGTTCGCTGGCGGTAGCCGCAGCCGCTTCGATGACATCGAAGGCCGGCTCGACGCCCTCGAACGAAAGGCGGGGTAGCTCGGGGCTGGGCCAGGTTCCCATCAAATCGACGGAACCAACCAATCAGCGATGGATGGTGCTCCAGCACGTGACCCCGCGGGCCGGGAAGACGTGGAGCAATAGACACCCGGGGATGGACGACCTCCGAAGAATCGTGCACGCGGCTGATGACCGCCCTCGGGTGAACGATCACTTTGAGGCCGGAAACCGGGACCTGCCTGCACGGAGCGAGGCCGTGGCGGAAGGGCTCAGCCCGTGCCCCGACCGAGCGAGCTTCGCGACCCGAGCCCGAGGGACCCAAGCTGGGACGACTGGGGGCGAGGGTCTGCGGACGCATCAACTTTGTTGACACGCAACGAGCAGCACGGCCCAGCGACCCCGCCGACTGTCATCAACGAAGATGCGTCCGGAGACCCCGAGCTCCCTCGTGACGAAACGCGCATGGGGAGGGGCCTGCTCGCGGCGAGCACCGGCGTCCGCCCCTTCGCCCGCCGCGCACCGCCTGTGCCGCAGTCCTGGTCGGATCGACCGTCACACCGTCCACGCGGTCCCCGCGACTGCGCCGAATGAAGTGGACCGCCTTCGACCCGGCGTCCCTCACCTTTGGGTGCACCACGGTTGCCCGGAATCGCCGCCCAACGTCATGCACCTTGTGCGTTCTCCGCAACGAGCGCGAAGTCGGGGTGCCGTGAGTCTCGCCGTCAACGCCGTTACCCACCACGCCCGCATCCGCCGAGAGGCATCGGCCCGAAGCGCACTGCCCGCTCGCGCCGCAGTCCCCGCCCAGCGCGATCGGCGCGAAGCACGTCCCGGTGCCCGTCACCCCACAAGAGCACGCGACCTCCGTCGCCGAGCGCGTTCTCCCAGGAGCCACCACTCTTCAGCCGAGGTCGTCGAAGTCGGTCTATCGTTCCGGGACGATGTGTCCGAGCGGCCCAGGCCTCCCGCCGGCTCGTTCCACGACGGAAACGCCATGACCGATCGAGCCGCGCTGCCCCCCACGACCCACCGAGGCCTGACCCGCGACGACACGCGGACGCTCGTCCTCGCCTCGCTCGGCGGGGCGCTCGAGTTCTACGACTTCATCATCTTCGTCTTCTTCGCGGCGGTGATCGGCAAGCTGTTCTTCCCCCCGGAGATGCCGGTCTGGCTGGAGCAACTCCAGACCTTCGGCATCTTCGCCGCGGGCTATCTCGCCCGTCCGCTGGGGGGGATCGTCATGGCGCACTTCGGCGACCGCACCGGCCGCAAGCGCATGTTCACCCTCAGCGTGCTGATGATGGCGCTGCCCACGCTGCTGATCGGCCTGACGCCGACCTGGGCCACGCTCGGCTACGTCGCGCCGCTGCTGCTCCTGCTCCTGCGCATGCTGCAGGGGGCCGCCATCGGAGGGGAGGCCCCGGGGGCGTGGGTCTTCGTGTCCGAGCACGTGCCCGGCAACCGCGTCGGGCTGGCCTGTGGACTGCTGACCGGCGGGCTCACCGGCGGCATTCTGCTCGGCTCGCTGATGGCGACGGCGGTGAACGCCGCGTACAGCCCCGAGACGATCGCCGCCTGGGCCTGGCGCATCCCCTTCCTCGTCGGCGGCGGGTTCGGCTTCATCGCGATGTTCCTGCGCCGCTGGCTGCACGAGACGCCGGTGTTCGAAGCGATGCGGGCGCGAAAGGCCACGTCCGAGATGCCGCTGCGACAGGTCCTGCGCGACCACCGCGGCGCGGTCATCGTGTCGATGCTCGTCACCTGGATGCTGACGGCGGCCATCGTGGTCGTGATCCTGATGACGCCGACGATGATGCAGCGCCTCCACGGCATCGCACCGGCCCGAACGTTGATCGGCAGCGTCGCGGCCACCCTGACCCTGACGCTCTCGGTCTTCGCGATGGGCGCGCTGATCGATCGCTTCGGCGTCGTGCTGATCAGCGTGCTCGGCGGGCTCGGCCTGATCAGCTCGACCTATGCCTTGTTCCTCGGCACGGCGAACGACCCCGACGACCTGGTGTGGCTCTACGCGCTGGCCGGGCTCTTCGTAGGCGTGGTGGCCGTGGTGCCCTACGTGATGGTGCGCGCCTTCCCCTCGGCGGTCCGGTTCACCGGCGTCTCCTTCTCGTACAACATCGCGTACGCGGTGTTCGGCGGCGCGACGCCGGTCGCTGTGCAGTTGATGGTCCGCACCAACCCGCTGGGCCCCGCCCACTACCTCGCCTTCACCGTCCTGGTCGGCGTGGTCGCCGTCGTCGTCAACGCCGCGCGGGGTGTGGCCCACGAGACCGACGCCTCCCCGCCCGGTCGCACCACCACGCCCTGACGCGCACGCCGCGGTGTCTGCCGAGCGTCGGCGGGGAGGCCCACCTTCACGCCTCATTCCGGGGGGATTGCGCGCGGCCCGAGCGGCCGCCCCTTTGCACGGTACGCGGCGTTCCCACGCCGGAGACCGAATGCGAATCCTCTTCCTGATGCTCTCGTTGATGTCGTTCTCCTCGTGCATCGCGGTGCTGGGCCTGGGCGCGCTGGGCGCGACGATCGCGATCGGCGACTCCGGCCGTCACGCGAAGGAGGGGGCCGAAAAGGAAGACCTTCAGCGCGCCCTTCATGCCCGTGAGGCGGCCGTCATTCGTCAGCGCTACAACGAGGAAGAAGCGCGGTGCGTCGCGGCGGCGGAGGTTGCGCTGCCAGTACGGCCATCGCTGACGCCTCCGCCGATGGTCGCGCTCGAGCCCGTCCGGACTCCGCTCCAGCCCCGGGGCGTGGCGCGGCCGTGAGCGGTTGGGGTCGTCCACCAAATGAGAAACCCGAGGTCAGGGTTGAAGCGGCGCGGGGACGTGCGAGTCTCCGCGCCGTCGTTCAACCCTCAGCTCAAAGGTGGTCCCGGTGAAGCTCAACTCGCAGGTCTCGGTCCTCGGCGCAGCGCTCGTTCTCGGTGTCCTCTCGGGCTGTGGCCCCGCCTGGAAGGTGATCAAGGCCTCGAACCCGACGACGCTCGCCGGGGCGAACAACGTCGCCGTCGCGTTCGACTACAGCAACATGATGGTCGAGAAGAAGTCGGTCGAGGCGTGGAAGGCCGAGAAGACGGCCGAAGACGCGAAGTACCCGGAGACCTGGGCGGACCTCATGGGCAAGTTCGAGGGCGCGGTCATCGACGGCATGCGCAACGAGTACCCCAGCGCGCACCCGATCGCGCAGGGCCCCGGTGACGTGACCATCACCATCCGCCCGAGCACCTTCGGCCTGGGCAAGTACATCGTCGTCACCGCGTGGCCCACGGTCATGAACGTCGTCATCGATGCGCACTCGGGCGAGGGCGAGACGACGGACGAGATCCAGTTCCAGCGCAGCTACCCCGCGTCCGTCGTCCAGCCCTCGGTGTTCAACCACATCACGCCGCTCGGCAAGCAGATCGGCCAGTCCGCCGCCCGCTTCCTGGCGATGAAGAAGGCCAAGTAACCGTCGCACCCGCCTTCGCAGCTCACGACGCCGCAGCCGACCCTGGCTGCGGCGTTCGTGTTTTCAGGACCCGAGACGGCTCAGTCCACGGCGAGGCCGAAGGACAGGTGGCTGACGACGAGCCCGAGGACCACCAGGCCGAGGGTCGCGATGGCGCTGAGCGGGACCAGCACTGCCATGGCGGTCCTGGTGGGTGAGCGGAGACTGAGTCTCGCCTCCTTGAGGTCCCTGAGTTCGAGCGACACCTCACGACCGTCCTTCAGCGTTCCCCGCAGGGTTCCGGCCCGCGCCTCGATGCGGAGGAACTCGCCACCCTTGACGGTGTCGTCCTGCAGCACGAGCCCCAACTCGCGCCCCGGCGCGTAGACCACCTTCTGCTTCTTCACGGTCTCGACGACGCGCGTGGCGCGCCCGGGGACCTCGGCGTCGAAGCCGTCGAGGGCGGACAGCTGCTGCGGCCGAATTCCATACGTCGACATGCAGCCCGTGAGGGCGAGCAACGGGAGGCAGAAGAGAGCAGTGCGCATGCAGGATCGGTGAGCAAGAAGCCCGCCACGTTCCCGACCGTGCGACGGAGCGACCTCCGCTGCGCATCGGTGTGCAGGCGATGGCCCTTCGACGACGACGCTGTGCACACAGCTGCACAGCGTCGCAACCGGCCAGCGCGCTTCAGGGCGGACGGTAGAGTGCCGACATGGCGGCTCCATTCTCCCCGGAACAGCAGAAGCGCATGAGGCCCGTGGTCGCGGTGGTGATGACGCTGATCATCGGCGTGTTCCTCGTGCAGACCTACAACGGCCGCTGGAGCCCGGCCGCGCGCGAGGCACACGCCTTCCTGCGCGCCCTGCCCACCGAGCGCATCCTCGACATCCACCTCGAGCCGTACCAGGTGCTGCCGCTCGTCTCCCGCGAGGTGGTCATCTCGGATCGCGACGACATCGAGCGCATCGCCAGCCTGCTGCGGGGGGCGTCGGAGATCTCGCTCAACCACCCCAGCGCCCGGTGGGTCGGCATCCTCCGCATTCGCACGGCCGCGGGCGACTACGGAGGGCAGGTCGAGGCGACGACCAACCACGGCGTCGTCGTGATCTACGCCAGCGACGTGCAGAGCGGGTTCAACTACGGCGCGGTGCGCGCCGACGCGCTGGGCCCCGTGCTCGAGGCCCTCGCGACCGCCGCCGGGGCCCAGCCCTGAGCAGCGGGCCCCCATCGAATCGATGGAGCGGGTGCTTCATTCCCGGGTGAGCGTCGAACGACCCAGACCGCAAGCCTCCAGACTTGCTGGTCAATCTCCGCGGCCCGAATGCTGCTCAGGCGGTGCCTCATGAACAAAGCCATGAAGCCCGCCCTGACTGACCTCGCCGAACTCCGTCGCCGCGCCCGGGCGCACGTGGAGCAGGGGGCGGTGACCGAGGGGTACCGCGCCGATCGCGAGACGGTGCTCAAGCTGCTCAACGCCGCGCTCGCCACGGAGATCGTCTGCATGCTGCGCTACCGGCGCCACCAC
>JBBRUE010000025.1:0-18847 GCA_038248085.1 Myxococcales bacterium
CCGGGATTGGCGATTGCGGTGCCCCAGAAGAGGGGATAGGCGCACGGCACCTCGATGAAGCGCGCAATCGACTGGTTCATCTCTGCGTCCGCACGTCACCCGTGGCGCATCGTCGTGGTCTCGCTGATCGTCGCCGTCGCGGCGAGCGTCATGTCGAGCCGCCTCGGCTTCCGCGGCGACTTCACCGAGCTGCTCCCGGCCTCGACGGCCGAAGTGAAGGACCTCAAGGAGATCGAAGATCGCGCCGGCGGCACCGGGTACCTCATCGTGCAGGTGCTGGGCGGCACGCGGGAAGAACGCCGCGCCTTCGCCAGGGACGCCGCCGCCGCCATCGAGGCCCACAAGGACGTGGTGCGCTTCGTCGAGTGGAAGTTCGACACCGCCTTCGTCGCCAGGCGCGCGCTGCTGCTGCTGCCGACCGACACCCTCGAGTCCCTCAAGAACGATCTCGCGACGCGCATCGAGTTCGAGAAGAAGATCGCAAACCCGCTCTACGTCGACCTCGGCGAAGAGGAGCCGCCCCTCGACTTCGAGGCCATCGAGAAGAAGTACGCCCCCGCCACCGAGCGCGGCGACTACCTCGAGTCGAAAGACGGCGACGAGCTGTACCTGCTGGTGAAGGCCACCTCCACCCCGGCCGACCTCGACTTCAACCGCAGGCTGATCTCCGAGGTGAAGGACGCGACCGCCCAGGTCGCCGCCGCGAAGTTTCCGAAGATCGAGCTGCAGTACACCGGCGCCTACGTGGTGCGCGTCGAAGACGACGACGCCATGCAGTCCGACCTCGCGCGCTCGGTGATCATCGCGACGATCATCACGCTGATCATCATCCTCGCGATCAGCCGGCGCCTCGCCATCCTCGCGGTGGTCGCCTTCCCGGTGAGCATCGGCATCTCGCTCACCTTCGCCTTCACCTGGATCCTCATCGGGCACCTCAACCCGGTCACTGGTTTCCTGGGTGCGATCCTCATCGGCCTGGGCATCGAGTACGGGCTGCACTTCTCGATGCGCTACTGGGAAGAGCGCGCCCGCCTCGAGCCGCTCGAGGCCATGAAGGAGACCGTGCACGGCACCCTCGGAGGCGCCCTCTCGTCGGCCGTCACCAACGCCGGGGCCTTCTTCGTGCTCGTCTTCGCCGAGTTCGAGGCCTTCAAGCAGTTCGGGAAGATCGCCGCCTTCGGCGTGATGGCCACCCTGGTGGCGACCTACGCCTTCGCGCCCGCGCTGCTCTTCCTCTCTGAGCGCTTCGCCCTGCGCAAGCCCAAGCCGGTCCAGCCCAACGCCCCCGACGCCCCCGCCTGGAGGCCTCCCACCGGGGTCCTCATCGGCATCGTGCTGGTGATGGCCCTCGCCGTGGTGGGCTCGGTCGCGGTGAGCAACCAGGTGGGGTTCGAGACCAACCTCCTCAAGCTCAAGGGCGACGGGCACGCCCAGGAGCTCGAGATCCACATCGCCGAGGAGATGGGGATCATCATGATCCCCGGCGTGGTGTGGGTCGACAGCCTCGAGACCGCGGCCAAGGTCAGCCGCATCGCGCACGACATCCAGACCGAGGGCGGCGGCGAGAAGAGCAGCATCGCGCAGATCGCCTCGCTCAACGACCTGCTCCCCGCCGACACCGAGCAGCGCCTGGCGCACATGGCGGAGCTGGGGACCCTGCTCGAGAAGCTGCCCAACTCGAAGAAGGAAGACGCGCGCGTCAAGACGCTCGTCGAGATGACGCAGGCGAAGCCGTGGACGGTCGACGAGCTGCCCATCGAGTTCCGCCGGCGCTTCGAGCCGTTCGACGGCAAGGGCACCTTCGTCCTGCTCTTCCCCCGCTTCGGGCTCCACGACGTGACGCGGCTCGAGGCCTGGGCCTCCGACGTCAACACCGTCGGTCGCCGCGCCGAGGCCGCCGGAGCGCACGCCCCGATCCTCGACGCCAACCGCCTGGCCGCGAAGATCTTCGCCCTCATCCGCCAGGACGGACCGCTGATCATGGGCCTCGCCTCACTGGTGGTCTTCGTCACCATCTGGATCTCGCTCAAGAAGCTCAGCCACACGCTGATGGTGACCGGCCCGCTGTTCGCCGGCATGGCCTGCCTCCCCGGCGGCATGTGGCTGGGCGACATCTCGCTCAACTTCCTCAACGTGGTGGTGCTGCCGAACCTGCTGGCGATCGCCGTCGACAACTCGGTGCACGTCTTCCACCGCTACCAGGAGGACGGCCCCGGCTCGATGTCGCGCATCATGCGCTCGACGGGCGTCACCGCGGTGGTGGCCACCTGCTCCAACGCCGCCGGCTACGTGTCGATGCTGATCGCCCGCCACGCCGGGCTGCGCAGCGTCGGCTTGCTCGCGGTGGTCGACGTCGCGTGCACCTTCCTGGGCACGACGATCCTCTTCCCCTCGCTGATCGAGCTGCGGGAGCGCCTCACCGGCAAGGGCGTTCCCCCGCCCGAACCCGAGCCCAAAGAGTCGTAGGTCGGCAGCTCAGCTCAGCGGGCGAAGCGCTTCTTCATCTCGAGGTGCGGCATGCCCGCTTCCTCGAAGACCGCGCCGTGCGGCTCGTAGCCGTGGCGCTTGTAGAACTCCATCGCCGACAGCTGGGCGTGGAGCATGATGCCCGCCAGGTTGCGACGGTGGGCCTCGACCTCGAGGGCCTGCAGCAACCGCGAGCCGGTGCCGCCCTTGCGGTTGCTCTGCAGCACCGCCATGCGGCCCACGCGGCCCCACGCGCCCTTCTCCCCTTCGGGGGCCTGGGCGAGCGAGACGAGGCGACCGGTACCGATGGCGTGCTTGCCGGCCATCGCCAGCACGTGGAACGCGGCGGCGTCCTCGGCGTCGCGCTCGAGCGACTCGGGCACGCTCTGCTCTTCGATGAAGACGATCTCGCGAATGGCGAGCGCCTGGAACAGCTCGCCCTCGTTCTCGACGGGCTTGATCACGATGTTCGACGCGGTATCGCCCGACATGGCCGGGCCCTATAGAGGAATTCTCCGTGAGTGCCCAGCCCGTCGAGCGGCCCTACCCGCTCATCGTCTTCTACGTCCTCCTCTTCATGACCGTCGGCGTGACGCTGCCCTTCATGCCGGGGTACTTCCGGACGTTGGGCTTCACCGGCGCCCAGTCGGGGACGCTGCTGGCGGTCGGCCCCACCTTCGCCCTGTTCATGCCGCCCCTCTGGGGCCAGCTCGCCGATCGCCTCGGCCGGCCGGGGCTGGTGCTGACGATCGCCGCCGCCGGGGGCGTGCTCGGCTATGGGCTGCTCGCCCGCGCGACGACCTTCCCCGAGGCGCTGGTCGCCCTCGGCGTGCACGCGGTCTTCGCCACCAGCCTCACCTCGTTGGCCGACACGCTCGCGCTCCACCACGTGCAGCAGCACGGGGGCACCTACGCCGGCATCCGCACGTGGGGGTCGATCGGCTTCGTGATGGCCTCGCTGCCCTTCGGCTTCCTCATCAAGGAGATCGACCGCACCACGGTGCTGGTACCGCTGGGGCTCCTCGCGCTGGCAGCGATCGCGGCCGCGCTCACCCTCGCCCGACTCCCGGTGAAGATCCACCCCGGCCCGAAGCCGACGCTGGCCAACGCGGTGGCGCTCGCGCGGCAACCGGAGATGGGGCTCTTCCTGCTCGCCACCTGCCTGCACTGGATCTCCTGCGCGCCGTACCACGGGAGCCTCGCGCCCCACGTGCGCGACCTCGGGTTGCCGGCGTCGGTGGTGGGCCTGAGCGCGAGCGTCGGCGTGGCCTCGGAGATCCTCGTGATGTTCACCTGGTCGCGCTGGGCGCCGCGGATTCCCACCCGCAAGCTGCTGATCGCCTGCTTCGTGGTGAGCTCCGCGCGCTGGGGCGTGATGGCGCTGACCAGCGACCCGGTGGTGCTCGTCGCGGCAGCGGCGCTGCACGGCTTCACCTTCGGCGCGTTCTACCTCTCGTCGGTGGCGTGGATGGTGGAGCGGGCCCCGGGCTCGCTGCGCGCGACCGGCCAGGCGCTCTTCGTGGCCGCCACCTTCGGCATCGGCGGCATCGTCGGTTACCGCGGTTCCGGCGCGCTCTACGACCTGGTGGGCGGACACCGGCTGTTCGCCCTGGCGGCCCTGGTGGCGCTGCTCCCCGCGCTGGTGCTGGCGTTGACCCCGCCCCCGGTGCCGCGGGCCCTCGAAGCCATGCCCCGGTGAAGAAGCGCCGGGGACTGCCCGTCGGTCCGCGCGGTGCTACCTTTCGACCCGATGCGGCGCGCTCTGACTGTCCTGGTGGTGGTGCTCTCCCTGCCTGCCTTCGCGCAGAAGGAAGAGATCTTCGGTAACGGCAAGCCGCCCAACTTCCGCGAAGAGACGATGGACCGGCGGTTCATCAAGACGAAGTTCGCCAAGCTGATCATGACCGGCACCGATGACCCCGGCTGCGTGCAGCTGATGGGCGGGATCTTCGTGGCGCTGGCGGAGATCGCGCCGATGCTCCACAAGAAGGACGAGAACTTCGTGCTGCCGCCCGAGCTGCAGGAGGCGGTGCAGACCCAGCTCTCCACCCCCGCCTTCCCCGCCACCGCCTACCTGGTGGCGATGGTGCGGAAGATCATGATCGAGAAGCGGCTGCCCGACGAGTGGCTGGCGACCGCCGAGGCGCTCAACAAGAAGGTGAAGCTGATCGACCTCGCCAAGCTCAAGATGATCAACGAGGCGATCCCGCTCACCGACTCGGCCTACTTCACCATCCCGCTCCTCCGGCAGCGGTACCAAGTCGAGGCGCTCAACGCGAACAGCGCCGTCACCACTGACGTCATCGGCACCTTCCGCGACGCGTACCTCGACCGCGACGTCGCCTGGGGCGGGGCCACGCTGATCGACATCGGCATCAACCAGCCCAAGGGCAAGTAGTACAAGAAGAAGCTCTACCGCGTCGTCGCCGCCGAGGAGCTGGTCGCCGTGCTGCAATGGATCCCCCAGGACCCGCGCATGAACCAGGTCAACCTGCTCGCGACCGCCCCGGTGATCGTCAAGCCGGTGATCATCTACGTGCGGCTCCAGTCGAAGCAGTACGCCGACATCGAGCGCTTCCACCGCGGCGAGCGGGTGATGGTCAAAGGCCACTTCTGGGAGATGAGCAAAGACGCCAACGAGCTCGAGGTGCGCGATGGCTTGCTCTTCGACGATCGCGACTGGAGCGGCGGGGTGCTCCTCGGCCGCCCCGAAGAGGTCGCCACCTGCCCGGCGGCGATCAACGACCTCACCGGCACCGGTCCCCAGCAGCCCGGTGGCTTCAAGCACTGACGCTGTAGGATTCCAGCACACTCGGAAAAATGCGACCAGGCGTGGGCAAGCCGTCGCATGGGTCCTGCCAGTGGACTGTCGCCGCATCGCAACAGACTGAATTCAGGGCCTGAACTCCCCGGCACAGGGGATGCTCAAGCGGTCGCCCCATGAAGGTCGATCTCAAGGGAGCGGTACAGGCGGGTCCGACGGTGAAGGCGCAGCCGTTCAAGAAGCTCCTCGCCGAGGCGCGCTCGGAGCTGACCCGCCACCCCGTCGTCGCGAAGCCGACGGCACAGCCCACCGCCCGGCCTGTGACGAGCGCTGTGGCGCCGAGCCGCACCGCGATGACCTCGGCCAACGTGGTGCACCAGCGGGCCCGGGTGCACGCGGAAGGAGAAGCGCAACGCCTGGGCGCCGTGCGCACCGAACACGCCCGCACCGCCGACGCGCTGGTCTCGACGCGCAGCCATCAGGGGGAGGCGATCGTCGAGCGCAGCGAGGCCCGGGTCCTCGACTTCATTCTTCGCGAGCTGACCGAGGAGCCCGTTCCGCCCGCGCGCCCGCTCACCCTGGCCACGGTGCACCACCTCCAACCCGCGTCGCACGCGGAAGCGAAGGTCGAGGCTCCGCCCGAGGCGAAGGCGGCGCAGGCGGTGGCGTTGATCGAGAAGATCGAGCTGTTCGTGAGGTCGCAGCGTCCCGGCCTGGCCTTGACGCTCAACAACAGCCTCGGGGCGCACGTCGAGATCGAGCGCATCGGCCCGATGGAAATCGCGCTCAAGCTGGTGGGACACCGGGGGCCGCCGAGCGCCGAGGCGGTCAGCCGCATTCGCGAAGAACTGCGCGCGCGCGGCCTGAAGGTCGGCGCGCTGTCCGTCGCGTGAGGGTTACTTGCCGCCCGGCGCGGGGTCGAGCAGGGCGCGCTTGTCGGTCTTGTCCTTGAACTGCTCGGCCTCGGGGAGCGCGGCGCGCTTCTCGTTGATCACCGGCCACTTGGTGGCGAAGTCGGCGTTGAGCGGCTTGTACTCGGCCCACTTCGCCGGGAGATCGCTCTCCGCGAAGATCGCCTTGGTCGGGCAGACGGGCTCACAGGCGCCGCAGTCGATGCACTCGTCCGGGTGGATCACGAGGAAGTTGGCGCCCTCGTAGAAGCAATTGACCGGGCACACCTCGACACAGTCGGTGTACTTGCACTTGATGCACGGCTCGGCGACGACGTAGGCCATGGGTGGCGACTCCTGTTCAGCGAGAAGACTGAGCCATTCTCTACCTTTAGACGTCGTTCGATTCACCAAGAAAACCGTCGGCCGGTGGTAGGGTTCGCGCGCTTTTGCTGATGGTGCCTGTGAGGCACCGCCATCCGTGGGTCGTGGCCGTACGACCTGCCCTGGGGAGATCATGCTGTCATTCATTGCTCCGTTGATCCTCGCTGCGAGCGTCTTCACGCCGCAGCCCACGCAGATCGTCGCCAACCCCGACACCGGGGCCCCGAAGCTCGAGCTGGGCGTGCTGTCGGCGCCACTCCACGGTGACCTGGCCGGCGCCGTGCGCGCCTGGGCGCTCTCGCAGCGGGAGCACTACGGCCTCCCGGCGGCGGCGACGCTCAAGTCGACCGACGCCTTCTCGACGCGCTTCGGCGCCAGCTTCCACCTCCAGCAGGAGGTCGGCGAGCTCGAGGTCTACCAGGGCAAGCTGGTGGTGACCCTCGACGAGAAGCGGCAGGTGGTGCAGGTCGCCTCCAGCCTCGCCTCGTTCGAGCGCGTGGTGGCCGGCGAGCGGCTCACCCTCGAGCAGGCGATGCACCGGGCGGCCGCGTCGCTGCCCCTCGTCGGGCTGCGGGCGGACGGCGTGCCCTACGGCGGCGCGAAGCGCTTCTACTTCCAGGTCGGCGCCGAGCTGCACGAAGGCTGGCTGGCCAACGTGCACTCGCTCGACGTGGCGAAGAACTGGTACGTGGCGATCGACGCGGTGACTGGCGAGCGGCTCTTCGTGCAGAACCGCGTTCACCACGGCGCCCTCGACGCGAAGGTCTACCCCATCAGCCCCGGTGGGCTCGACGCCGGCGTCGGCGCGACGGCCACGGTGACGCGCGAGCTGCGCCACGCGGACGGCGGCTCGATGATCGGCGACACCTGCGTCGTTCCCCAGGCAGACGGCGGCTTCCCCTCGTTCCCCAACGACGGCGGCGAGCTCTGCGGCACCCAGCTCATGATGTACAACTGCTGCCCGACCGCGGGCTGCGCGCCCGACGCCGGCCCCAAGCGCCTGAGCGGCTCGTTGTCCTTCATGGGCTTCCCCGTGCAGTACGACGTCGCGGTCTGCGATCGCCTGCGCCGCGCCTCGAACCTCACCAACGGAACCGGCGACTTCGTCTACGAGCCGAAAGATCCGCCCGCGAATCAGGTGTTGGTGGACGGCAACGACCCGGCCAACTCCGACGCGTTCGCCGAGGTGCACTCGTTTTACCACGTGAACACCGTCTACGACTGGGTGCGCCGGCTCTCGGCGAAGGCCGCGCCGATCTACGGCAGCAACCCCGCGATCCAGCCGTTCAAGATGCGCGACGAGCGGCGCGTGCCCGCGGTGAAGGTCGGGGTGTGGAGCAACGTGATGTTCCCCAACTTCAATGAGCTCTTCGCCGGTGGCGCCAACTGCATCCTCAACCCGCCCTGCCGCGCGAACACGCTGCTGCGCGTGGACAACGCCGCCTTCTTCCCCCGCGAGAACTTCTCGCAGATCCCCCTGCCGGGCTTCGACACCGGCGCCGACACGCTGATGATCTTCCAGGGCAACGCGGCCGACGCGGCCTACGACGCCACGGTGATCCAGCACGAGTTCGGGCACGGCGTGGTCTACGCCACCGCGGCGATCACCTTCGACGAGACGGCGATCGACACCCGCTCGGCGAACAACGAAGGGGGCGCGCTCCACGAGGGCTTCGCCGACTACATCGCGGCGGCGTTCAACAACGTCGCCGAAGTGGGCCCGTACTTCGGCCCGCGCGCGCTCGCCGGGCAGCCGATGGTGCCGGGCGTGAGCACCGACGGCTACCTGCGCACGATGGACAACACCCTGAGCTGCCCGGGCATCTTGTGGGGCGAGGTCCACCAGGACAGCCAGCACGTCTCCGGTGCGTTGTGGACGGCGCGCAAGACGATCTTCCAGGGCACCGACAGCGGCGACACCTTCGACGCGGCCTTCTACGCGATGCTGGTGTCGATCACCCCCAACGCCGACTTCGCGATGGTCGCCTCGACGATGGCGGCCCGCGTGGGCACGGCCTTCCCGGGCATCCCCACCGCGGGGGCGCAGTTGACCCAGATCTTCACCAGCCGTGGCGTCATCGGTTGCTCGAAGGTCCTGGCGGCCGACGCCACCAACCTGCCCCGTCCGTATTACGGCATCGCCTCGGCAGGCGCGGCGCTGGGCAACTCGATGATCCCCGGGCCGGTGCAGTTCAAGGTGCTCGCGCCGGCCGGGGCGCTGCGGGTGCGCGTGACGGGAGCGCAGGGCGGTGGCGGCGGCCTCGGCGGTGGCGCGCCTCCCACGGTCACCGTGCTCACCAAGCTCGGCTCACCCATCACCTTCGCGCGACAGGGCGGCGTGCTGCAGAACAACGCCGATCACACCCTGAACCTGGTCGTCGCCGGCCAGAACGTCACCGGCGCACTCGAGGTCGACGCGCCGTGCAACTCCGAGGTCTACGTGACGCTCGGGGCCGCCGGTGGCGGGGCGACGCTGCAGAACGTGAACGTGCAGATCGACCCGCTGGTGAACTGCATGGTGCCGGTCGCTGACGCGGGCACGGGCGGCGGCGCGGGTGGTGGGGCGGGAGGCGGCGCGGGTGGCAACTCCGGCACCCAGACGCTGCCCTCGGTCGGCGCGAACAGCACCACCGTGCAGCCCAACGCGAAGGTCGGTTGTGGTTGCACCTCGCCGGCAGACTTCGGGGCGCCGATGATGGCGCTCGCGTTGATGCTGCTCGGGGCGCGGAGCCGTTCACGCCGCTGAAGCGCTGAAGGTCACCAGACGCCGATGTCGGCGTCTTTCTTGTCCGGGTCCTTCGGCGTGCTCGAAGGCCTGGGGACCGGCTTCGACTTCGCCATGGTCTTCTCGGCGAGGTCGCGGGTGGCCTGCCAGGCCTTGAGCTGTTCGTCGGTGGCCGGGTCGCGGAGGTCTTCCTTCACCGCCAGCGACTGGTGCTCCGACGAGAAGTTCCACACCCCGTCCTCCTCGACGAGCGTCCACAGCACGCGGAAGGCGGGGAACACCTGGGCCTTCTTGCCCGAGCCGACGCGTTGCACGACGACGGCCGCGGCCCAGCCCGACTTGCCGCCGGGGCCCAGCTTGACGCGCAGGTTGCCGTCGAGCTTCCACGTGTAGCCAGCCTTCTTGATCGCCCCGAGCTGCGGCTTGATCAGGTCCTTGAAGGCCTTGCCGCCGATGAACACCTCCGCGGCGGAGGTGCCGAGCTGCACGAACTCCGCGCGCTCGGTGGTGCGATCGATCTTCACCCCGTAGTCGTCGAGGGCGCGCCGCACCACGCCCACCACCTGGTCGGCGTCGGGGCTGCGATCGTTCGTCACGTCGGCCGGCGCGATGATCCGCTTGGCCGCGTCGGGCGCGAAGACGAGCTGATCGGGCACCGACAGCGACACGTGGAGCGCGTCGATGCGCCAGCGATCGCCCTCCCGCACCAGGTGCGAGGTCAGCCGGGGGAGCCAGCTCTGGGTCTTGCCCTTGTGGGTCGTCGACACCTTCGGAAGATCGAAGGCCCAGGCCGTGTATTCCCCTGCCGCCAGGCCCACCACGATGCGCGAGTCTTCGACCTTCACCGCGTCCCCGCCCAGGCCAATGGGCAGCAGGGCCTGGCGGGAGCGCTCGCTGATCACCGTGCTCCCTTGCCACGTGTCGGAAGGGCCCAAACCGAACACCAGTGCGTCCTCGGTGAAGAGCGGCTCGAGCTGATCGGCGTCGCCCGCCTCGATGGCCTTGTAGACCTTCTCCAGCGTCTCGCGGACGGCCTCGATCGGCTCGAGCACCTTCTTCGGCTCGACCACGACCTTCGGGGGGGCCTTCACGCACGCGATCAGGACCAGAGACAGGACGAAGAGAGCGCGCCGCACCCGGTGACTTTCGTATGGGCTCACCGCCCTGTCACGTTCAAGCCGGGGGCACGGCCCCGAGGAAGTCGAGCGGGTCGACGGGGACGCCGTCTTTGCGCACCTCGAAGTGCAGGTGGGGGCCGCTGGTACGCCCCGAGTCGCCGACCGTCGCCACCACCTGGCCGACGCGCACCTTCTGCCCGGTCTTCACCCGCAGGTCGCGGTTGTGCGCGTAGAGGGTGATCAGCCCGCCGTCGTGCTCGACGATGACGATCAACCCGTAGCCCTTCTGCTCCCCGGCGAAGAGCACGGTGCCCGGGGCGGCCGTCTTGACCGCCTGACCCGCGGGCGCGGCGAGGTCGATGCCGTCGTGGGGCTCCTTCCCCTTCTTGCCGAAGCGCGCGTACAGCACGCCCCGCAGCGGCCACTCGAGCACCCCGCTCCCCTTCCCCACGCGGATCACCCTGGGCGGCTTCTTCTCGGCCACGCCGGCAGTGCCGGTCGCGGTCGGCCGCGCGGGCGCCTCGGGCTCGGGGGCGTCGTACTCGAGCACGGTCTTCCGCTCCTTCGCGCCGGGCACGTAGAGCAGCTCGCCCGCCTTCAGCTCGCGGGGGTCGTCGATGCGGTTGGCGTCCATCAGCTCTTCGACGCTCAGGCCGTAGGCGCGGGCGATCCGGTAGAGCGTCTGCCCCTTCTGCACCGGGTGGGTGACGAGCGCCTGGTCGGGCTCGACGTGCGTGTCGAGCACGCCGGCCTTCGCCGCGCCCTGCGTCGTCACACACGCCGAAGCGAGCAGTGACACCACGGCCACTGCCAGCCACCGCGCTGGCGAAGACGACGTCATGGCGTGCAGTGTCGTCCCCGGGGGGCGCGGCTCAACTTTCCTGCCGGGTCACCGCTGCCGGGTGAACCCGTCGAGCGTCCATTCCTTGAGCGGCGCGAGGAACTCGTGCTGAGTCAGGTCGAGCATCAGCGGGGTCACCGAGGCGCGGTGCTCGTCGTGGACCGCGGTCACGTCGGTGCCGGGCTCCTTGACGTGCTCGTAGCCGGTCCCGCCGATCCAGTAATAGGGGCGGCCGCGGGGGTCTTCCTTCTCGATGACGTCGGCGCCGTAGCTGTGGCGCCCGAGCTTCGTCACCTCGTAGCCGGCGACCGGGCCGTAGGACGGGATGTTGACGTTGAGCAGCATGCGCGGCGGCAGCGGCGAGGCGAGCGCGGCCTTCACCAGGGAGTGCGCGAACACCGCGGCGTGCTCGAACTCGAAGGTGCGCCGCGTCGCGAGGCTGAAGGCGATGGCCGGGTAGCCGAGAATGCACCCCTCCATCGCCGCGACGACGGTGCCTGAATAGATGACGTCATCGGCGAGGTTCGGGCCGTGGTTGATGCCCGACAGCACGAGGGTCGGCTTGTGGGCCTTCATCAGGTGGGTGATCGCCACGTACACGTTGTCGGCGGGCGTGCCGTCGATGGCGAACCAGCGCTCCGCCTGCTGGCGGATGCGCAGGGGCCGGTGGAGCGAGAGCGAGTGGCTCGTCGCGCTCTGCTCGTGCTCGGGGGCGACGACCCACACCTCACCCAGGGGCTCCACGGCCTTGACCAGCGCCGCGAGCCCCTTCGCGTGGATGCCGTCGTCGTTGCTGACGAGGATGCGGGGCGTTGTCGTCATCACTGCTTGATCGAACCGCGGCCGGCGTAGCGCGCGTGCTCACCGAGCTCTTCTTCGATGCGCAGGAGCTGGTTGTACTTGGCGATGCGATCGCTGCGGCTGGCCGAGCCGGTCTTGATGAGCCCGCAGTCGAGCGCGACGGAGAGGTCGGCGATGGTGGTGTCTTCGGTCTCGCCCGAGCGGTGGCTCATCACCGAGGTGTACCCGGCGCGATGCGCCATGCGCACGGCGTCGAAGGTCTCGGAGAGCGTGCCGATCTGGTTCACCTTCACGAGGATCGAGTTGGCGATGCCCTGGTCGATGCCCTGCTTGAGGCGGGTGACGTTGGTGACGAAGAGATCGTCGCCGACGAGCTGGGTCTTCTCGCCCATCGCGACCGACAGCTTCTTCCAGCCGTCCCAGTCGTCCTCGGCGCAGCCGTCTTCGATGGAGACGATGGGGTACCTGGCGGCGAGCTCCTGGTACCAGGCGACGATGCCGGTGTTGTCGAGCGCCTTGCCGTCGGCCTTGAAGTTGTACTTCTTGGTGGCCTTGTCGAAGAACTCGCTGGCCGCGACGTCCATGCACAGCGCGATCTGCTCGCCGGCCTTGTACCCGGCGGCGCTGATCGCCTCCATGATCAGCTTGAGCGCGTCTTCGTTGGAGGCGAGGTCGGGCGCGTAGCCGCCTTCGTCACCGACGGCCGTCTGGAGCTTCTTGCCCTTGAGGATCTTCTTGAGCGCGTGGAACACCTCGGCGCCCCAGCGCAGGCCCTCGGAGAACGACTTGGCGCCCCAGGGGAGCACCATGAACTCCTGCACGTCGACGCGGGTGTCGGCGTGAGCGCCGCCGTTGAGGATGTTCATCATCGGCACGGGCAGCGTGCAGGCCTGGGCGCCACCGACGTAGCGGTAGAACGGGAGACCGAGCTCGGTCGAAGCGGCGCGGGCCGCGGCCATCGACACCGAGAGGATCGCGTTGGCGCCGAGCTTGCTCTTGTTGGGGGTGCCGTCGAGCGCGATCAGCTCCGCGTCGAGGGTGCGCTGGTCTGCGGCGTCGAGGCCGACCACCGCCGAGGCGATGTCTTCGTTGACGTGCTTGACCGCCTTGAGCACGCCCTTGCCGAGGTAGCGGCCCTTGTCTTCGTCGCGGAGCTCGGCGGCCTCGTGCACGCCGGTGCTGGCACCCGAAGGAACGGCAGCGCGGCCGATCACGCCGCTCTCGAGGATGACCTCCGCTTCCACCGTCGGGTTGCCACGGGAATCCAGGATCTCGCGCGCCTTCACATGGACGATTTCGGTCATGGCGAGGCTTCTAACCAGTCAACGCGGAGCGATGAAGTGTGAACTAGCGTCCCGCGCTCATGGAACTCGTGCTCGCAGGCGTCACCAAGACCTACCCTAATGGCGTCAAGGCGCTGAACGACGTCACCCTCACCATCCCCCGGGGCATGTTCGGGCTCCTCGGGCCCAACGGCGCGGGGAAGTCGTCGTTGATGCGCAGCGTGGCGACGTTGCAGGCGATCGACGGCGGCACGATGACCTTCGACGGCATCGACATCGTCAAGGAGCCGGACCGGCTGCGCGACGTGCTCGGCTACCTGCCGCAGGACTTCGGCGTGTACCCGAAGGTGACGGCCTGGGACATGCTCGACCACCTCGCGCAGCTCAAGGGCCTGAGCCGCCGCGCCGAGCGCCACGACGTGGTGAAGGCGCTGCTCACCAAGACCAACCTCTGGGAGCACCGCTTCCGCCGGCTCGGGGGCTTCTCGGGCGGCATGAAGCAGCGCTTCGGCATCGCCCAGGCGCTGATCGGCAACCCGAAGTTGATCATCGTCGACGAGCCCACCGCGGGCCTCGACCCGGCCGAGCGCTTCCGCTTTCACAACCTGCTGGCGGAGATCAGCGAGGACGTGGTGGTGCTGCTCTCGACGCACATCGTCACCGACGTCGCCGACCTCTGCCGGAACATGGCGATCCTCGCGGGGGGGAAGGTCATCCTCTCGGGGCACCCGACCGCGCTCACCACGCAGCTCGAGGGGCGCATCTGGAAGAAGTTCGTCACGGCCGAAGAGCTCGAGGTCGTCAGTCGGGCGATGCCGGTGATCGCGGTGCGCCGCGTGGCCGGGCAGCGGCTGGCGCACGTCTTCGCCGAGGCGAAGCCCGACGCGGCCTTCGAGCCGGTCAGCCCCGATCTCGAAGACGTGTACTTCCAGGCGCTCTCGGCGTCGCAGAAGGCGGCGTGATGCTCCGCGCGTTCATCGGCTTCGAGCTGCGGCGGCGGCTCAAGATGTTCTCGTCGTACGTGTACGCGGTGGTCCTGTTCCTCGGCGGCTTGTTCCTGATGGCGGCCAACGCGGGCCTCTTCAAGGGCCTGAGCACCTCGACGGGCAGCGAGCGCATTCACGCCAACGGCCCGCAGACCGTCTTCGCGAACCTCCAGGTGATGTCGCTGCTCGGGCTCTTCACCGTGGCGGCGATCTTCGGGCAGGCCGCCTACCAGGACTTCGGCACCGGGACCTGGCCGCTGATCTTCACGCGCAACGTGAAGAAGGTCGACTACCTGCTGGGCCGCTTCCTCGGGGCGTTCCTCTTCTCGGGTGGGCTGTACCTGGCGATCGGCGCGGGCATGATGTTCGGCGCGGCGCTCGCGCAGGTGATCGACCCCGCGCAGCTCGGCGAGCACCGCCTCGACGTCTACCTGTGGCCGTACCTCGTCAGCGTGTGGCCGATGCTCTTCCTCACCGGCACGGTGTTCTTCTCGCTCGCCGCGCTCACCCGCCAGATGGCCCCGGTCTACGTGGGCGTGGTGGTGCTGGTGCTCGGGTACCTCGTGCTCAGCTCGGCGGTGGGCGACGTGCAGAACCGCACGCTGGGCTCGCTGGCCGACCCCTTCGGGTTCATCGCCTTCGACGTCGCGACCCGCTACTGGACCCCCGCCGAGCGCAACCGCGACCTCGTGCCGTTCACCGGCCTGCTGCTGGGCAACAAGCTCCTGTGGACGGCCTTCGGGGCGGCGCTCCTGGCGCTGACCGTCAATCGTTTTCGCACCACGGTCGACGAGCAGAGGGGCCGCGCGTCGACCCCCGACGAGGCGCAGGCGGCTCCCGGGCCGCTGCCCGCAACGCGCTCGGCGCCGACCACCGCCGGCTGGTGGCAGACGATGTTCGCCACCGGGTGGATGCACTTCCGCGACGTGACGCGCAGCGCGGTCTACTGGTCGTTCGTCGCGGCCGGGCTGCTCTTCGTGCTGGTCGGCCTGCTGATCGCCAAGGAGCTGTTCGGCACCGCGACGTACCCGGTCACCTGGCAGGTGCTGGAGATGGCGGGCGGCACCTTCGGGGGCTTCAGCATCATCACCCTCACCTTCTACGCGGGCGAGCTGGTGTGGAAGGAACGCGACGCCCAGGTCGCCGACATCATCGACGCCTCGCGGGTGCCGACCTGGGTGCCCTTCCTCTCGAAGTTGTTCGCGCTGTTCCTCATCGTGGGCTCGCTGCAGTTCGTCATCGGCGGCGCGGCGCTCATCGCGCAGCTCAGCCGCGGGTTCTTCGACATCGAGTGGCGGCTCTACGCCAGCGAGCTGATCCTCTTCGGCCTGCTGCAGGACCTGCTGGTCGGCGTGCTCGCGCTGGTGGTGCAGATCTACGTGAACCAGAAGTACCTGGGCCACGGAGTGATGGTCCTCTACTACGTGAGCCGCATCGTCTTCGGCCTGCTGGGCGTCGAGGATCGCCTGACCCGCTTCGGGTCGGAGCCCTCGATCCAGTACTCCGACATGAACGGCTACGGGCACTGGATCCCCGCGGCGCTGTCGTACCGGGCGTACTGGTGGTCGATCGGCGCGGTGCTGGTGGTGCTCGCGTATCTCCTCGCCGCGCGGGGTCGCGAGGCCCAGCGCCTGGTCGTCGCGCGCCGCCGCTTCACCACGCCCTGGCGCGTCGCCCTCGCGGTGGCGCTGGTCTCGTCGATCGGCATCGGCGGCGCGCTGTACGCCCAGACCCACGTGAAGCGGCGCTACGTGACCTCCAAGGACCAGGAGAAGGACAGCGCGCGCTACGAGAAGGAATGGAAGGCGTGGGCCGACAAGCCGATGCCGCGCATCGTCGACGCCGACATGCAGTTCGACCTCTACCCGAACGAGTCGCCGCCGCGGCTCGAGGTGCGGGGCACGTACCTGCTGGCCAACAAGGGAACGGAGCCGATCAGCGAGGTGCTGTTGGTCGTGTCCGATGACGCGAAGATCGAGACGCTGTCGATCGGTGACGGCGGGGTGCCCTCGAAGCGGGACGACGACCTCAACCTGCGCGTCTACACCCTCGATCCACCGCTCCAGCCGGGGGCGCAGCAGCCGCTGACGTTCGCGATGCGCTTCACCTCCGACCCCATCGTTCACGGCAGCCGCCGCGAAGACATCGTGGGCAACGGCACGTTCTTCAACAACTTCAACCTGCCGCAGATCGGTTACCAGGAGGGCTTCGAGCTCTCCGACGACGGCGATCGCAAGACCTACGGCCTCGCGCCTAAGGAGCGCATGCGCGACCGCGACGACCCGAAGGGGCTCGAGCGCAACTACATCCGCGGCGACTCGGACTTCGTCGGCTTCCGCGCGACGGTGAGCACCGTCAGCGACCAGACGGCCATCGCCCCCGGCACGCTGGTCAAGGAGTGGACCGAGGGCGACCGCCGCTTCTTCCGCTACGAGATGAACCAGCCGATCTTGAACTTCTTCTCGGTGCTCTCGGCCCGTTACACGCTGAGAGAAGATCACTGGAACGACGTGAAGCTGCAGGTCTTCTACGAGGCGAAGCACCCCTACAACGTCGACCGCATGATGCTCGGCATGAAGGACGCGCTCGCGTACTGCAGCGAGGCGTTCGGCCCGTACCAGCACCAGCAGGCGCGCATCCTCGAGTTCCCGCGCTACCAGTCGTTCGCGCAGAGCTTCCCCAACACCATTCCGTACTCGGAAGGCATCGGCTTCATCGCCCGCGTGCGCGACGACAGCCCGGACGACCTCGACTACCCGTACTACGTGACCGCGCACGAGATCGCGCACCAGTGGTGGGCGCACCAGGTCGTCGGCGGCAACGTGCAGGGCGCGACGATGACCAGCGAGTCGATGGCCCAGTACTCGGCGCTGATGGTGATGAAGAAGAAGTTCGGCCCCGCGAAGATGCGCCGCTTCCTCAAGTACGAGCTCGACCACTACCTGATGGGCCGCGTCACCGAGCGCAAGAAGGAGCTCCCGCTCTCGCGGGTCGAGAACCAGCAGTACATCCACTACAACAAGGGGTCGCTGGCCATGTACTGGCTGCAGGACCTGGTGGGCGAAGACACCGTCAACCGCGCGCTCAAGAAGTACGTCGCGGCGGTGAAGTTCAAGGGGCCGCCGTACACCAACTCCACCGAGCTGCTCTCGTATCTGCGGGCGGAGATCCCGCCGGAGCATCACGACGTGCTGGTCGATCTCTTCGAGACCATCACCGTGTACGACAACCGGGCGCTTGACGCCTCGATGAAGCAGAACGCCGCCGGCGCGTGGGACGTCACGGTGAAGGTGAAGGCGGTGAAGTACCGCAGCGGCGACAACGGAGAACAGACCGAGCTCGACTTCGACGACGTGATGGAGGTCGGCGCCATCGACGACGACGGAAACGCGCTGTTTACCGAGAAGCGCCGGGTGAAGAAGGGCGAGAGCGAGCTCACCTTCACCGTGCCCACCAGGCCCGCGCGCGTGGGCCTCGACCCGCTCAACAAGCTGGTGGATCGCACGAGCGACGACAACACCGTGGTGCCGTCAGGCGGTTGACGCTGGTACCGCGCCTGTTTCGCGGTTACTGGCTCGAGCACCTATGTACGCCATCGAGAAAGCCCCCTTCGGTTACCGGATGAACTTCAAAGAGATCATCCTGCGGGACGAGATGGCGCAGTGGGTCCAGGACTCGGAGTTCATCCTCAACGGCGTGCCGCGCGGGTTCGGGCTGTACCTCGACATGCGCAAGCTCAAGCCGCTGGCCGACGACGCGCAGCTCGAGCTGGCGAAGGGCCAGAAGGTGTACCAGGGCGCCGGCGTGCAGCGCTCGGTGGCGATCGTCGCGACCCCGGAAGTGGCCGCCCAGCTCCGCGAGTTGGCGAAGGCGTCGGGCCTCGACGCGAACGAGCGCTACATCGACGTCTCGTTCCCCAGCTTCGAGCGGCTCGCCCTCGAGTGGCTCAACGACGGCATCGATCCCGACCCAAAAATGAGAGCGGCCTGATCCCCGGACTAGACTGAGGGCGTGCGTCGCGCCCTCGTCCTGTCGGATCTGCACCTCGGCACCGGCCACCGTCGCGGCCGGGTGAACATCTACGATGACTTCAAGGAAGACGAGCGGCTCGCGCAGCTGCTCGAGCGCCACGCCGGCGCGCACCTCGTGCTCAACGGCGACATCTTCGACCTGTTGAAGGTGCCGGTGATGGGCCAGTTCCCCGATGGGATCTCCGCGCGGCTGGCGGGCATCAAGCTCTACAAGTGCCTCAAGGGGCACCCGCGGGTGACGCAGGCGCTGGGGCAGTTCCTCGAGCACCCCGACAGCCAGATCACCTACCTGCCGGGCAACCACGACATGGAGATGATCTTCCCCGTGGCGCAGGCGCTCTTCACGCGCTTCGTCACCGGGCAGGAGTCGCACGAGCGCGTGCGCTTCATCACCGAGAGACCGCTCTTCGAGCTCGACGGGGTGCAGTTTCACCACGGTCACCAGTTCGAAGCGATTCACGCGATGGACTTTTCGCGACTGTTCATCGAGCGAGCGAATCGGGAGCCAGTGCTGAACTTGCCGTGGGGTAGCTTGTTCGTGCTCAAGGTCGTCAACGA